>JBBRIV010000035.1:0-15702 GCA_038220425.1 Candidatus Limnocylindrales bacterium | reverse complement strand
ATCGCAGCCGAGTGGTCGCGGAACGCGGTCGAGATCATGTCGCAGATCAGGGTCGGATCCTCGCTTCGGCCGTCGAGCGCCGGTGCATTCAACATCGTTCGTACCCCTGCGGTGAGTTGGTCTCACCACGTTGGCGGCGAGCCACTCCGGGTTGACTGCGGGCCGACTACGGTCTGACCGCGGGGGCTCCCTGAAGGGTCGTGGAGCGTTCTCACCGAGCACGCGGCGTCCGTCCGGCTGCCGGTAACACGCGGACCACGGGCGCGTCTGGTGGGTAACGCTGCGGGAACTCGCGGCTCCTCACAGGAGATCCCTCAATGGCCCCCTCGCCGAAGCAACGCTCGAGGTTCGCACTCACAGCGGCGGCCGTGATCGGTCTCTTGCTGCTTTCGACAAGTTCTGTTGCAGCCGCCACCGGCCCAGGAACCGATCTGTCGTTCGGCCAGGATGGGCAGAGCGCTGATGCCAGTTCGAGCGCGTGCGCGGCGAACGGTGACGGGACGTCCACGTGCAAGGATGTCGACCTGTCGATCTTCGTCGGCACCCACAGCGACGACGTGAACGGGAAGGTTCACGCGCGGCAGGTGTGCGTAAACCTCTTTTCCTATACGTACGTCGACGCGTCGGGCGAGTTCGTTGGCGACCCGTTGTCCGAGTCGGGTTGCCGAGATACGCTGCCGATCAAGTCGCTCCGGTTCGGCGCCAAGCTGACATCAGTGACCCTCGCGTCGACAGCGATCGCGATTGGGCAGATCGTCTGCGACAAGACCGCGGACCCGATCACCTGCGTGGCGGGGCCGACCCATGACGTGACGATCGCCGGGAGCTGGACGGGTGTGGGACCGATCACTTCGACGAACTCTCGGTCGGTGGTTGATGACGGCACGTGCCGGGTCACCCAGGCAGAGAAAAGCCATACGCGAGGCGCGGCATTCGAAGGGACGTTCGACGGCCAGATCCTGGGCAGCGATGCCGCCCAGATCGTCATCGGGAAAACGTCCTTCGTCTCGCAGTGCCGCTGATCGGCACCGGGTGGGGATCGCCGTCGCAATCACCCCGGAACAGGCGTCCTAACCGCGGGATCGACAAGCGAATCGGGCAAGGAGTCGAAATGCGAGTCGGCGGGCTGGTCATCTTGGTGGTTTCAGTGCTTGCCGCCTGTTCGAGCTCCGGTCCGACCTTGAGTCCCACGCCGACGCAGCCAGGCGTCTCCGTCCTGGCTTCGGCTGCGCCCAGTCCGAGCCTGTCCAGTTCTGGATCGACTGCCTCGCCGACGGTCCCGCCATCGCCGAGTCCCAGTCTGGTGACCGCCACTCCGACGCCGTCGGCCACCGTCGCGTCAGCCAGCGCGCCGCCGCCGGAGCAACTCGGCACCACCGATCCAGCGACCGGCCTGAAGCTCACCTACATCACGGTCGGGGAATGGACTGCGACGACGCGGCCCAACAACCACTACCTGCTGACCTGGCGTACGCCGAACACCCCTGACACAACCGTTCGCGTTGAGGCCATCACGAAATGCCTCGCGCCAGATGATTCGACCGGCATTCCATGCGTCACACCCGCGAGCCACATCACCGCGGCGGACTACATCCTGATCGCCAAACGGCCGGCGTCCGACGGCTACGCCCGGTGGACCTGGCCGGCCTTTGAGGACATCGGCGGGGCGGTCACAACCGATGGTACCCACGACTTTTACGCCATCGCCGTGACGTTGACGACCGGCAGTATCGTGCGGGTCGTCGTGATTGCCACCGGCCAGACGTGCTCGGGGTGTGTGTACTAGGCCGTGAGTCCAGGTGCGTTCCAAGTTCAGAGCTCTGGCGCTCCCGCCGGAAGAGGGTGGAAATGCGAATCAGCGGCCTGATCCTGCTCGGGGGAATCGTCCTGCCGTCGACGGTCGCCGCGGCCACGAAACCGGCGGACTTCTATGCGCCCCTCACCCCGGCGGTCGAGAACCCGCAGTCCAGCCCAGGCGGCCGGGGACTGGCGATCATCAAGATCGACCCAGACCGGACCGTCCTGCGCTACCGGATCACTTTCGCAGGAGTGACCCATCCGATCACCCGGGTCGCCTTCTGCGACGGCCAGGCCGCTCTTCCAACAATTGCCCCAACTCCGGGCGCCTGCGCGTTCTCGATCATCCCGGCGTCGCCGGGTGGGCCGAGCCCGATCGTGGGTTCCATCTCGATCCTGCCCAGCCGGTTTGACGTGATCACGGGCTACGGCACGTTCGTTGAACTCGACTCGGCGAACGGCCGCGAGATCCGTGGATACCTGGCGGCCGGTACTCCTCCGGAGACGGCAACGGCCGAGAGGATCGAAGCCGGCCCGAATATCGGCGGCGGACCGAATGTCCCGTTCATCGTCGGCCTGGCGGGTGTGGTTGCACTCGCTGTGTATGCCGGGGTTCGTCCGTGGGCGCGTCGACGGGACGGTGGGACCAACGTCGGCTAAGGCCGCGCGACCCGCCGCTGCTTGATCCTGCCGGCGTCCGAGGCGAATGGACCCTGGCCGATCGCGTACGTCTCGACGATCGGCTCCATCGCGGCCGGGAACTCCACAATCGACGAGCGATAGTCGATGTTGAGCCCAACGAGCCCATCACGGAGCAGATCCGCGGTCCGGGCGCGCCAGGCGGCGTCGACGCCGGCCGGATCGACCAGTTCCAAGGCAATGCACGGTCGAGGCGTGCCGTTGGCGTCGGCAACGACGCTCAGCAGGAACGAGTGCAATCGCCGGGCCACATCCGGGTCGCGGTACAGCACGACCTCGATGTCCTCGGGGTAGATGTTCGCACCCATCACGCTGATCGTCGCGTCCGAACGGCCGTGGATCCACACGAATGGCAGGGGAATCGGCCGGGCCCACGGCAACGGCCCGCGCGGTCCGGCAACTTCCGGTGCCGCATGGAGTTCCTGAATGTCATAGCCGAAGCTCGCCAGCGTCCGGGCGACGGTCCGATACGCAACGACCCCTCCCCGGTCATGGACGTTGTAGCGGATCCGCGGTGATAGCAGCTCAAGCCGGCTGACGGTACACACGACCTCGCCGGCCGGGTTGACCTCGAGGTAGTGGATCAGCGGGTTGTACTGGAAGACCATCGGAAGTCGGGAGTCGGCCCCAAACAGGGCCTGGCGGACCTCGGGCCGAGCACGGGCGAGCCGCCGAACGGCGATGCTGACCGGCGATTCGCCGGCCATCCCGATCTCGATGTCCGTTGCTCCGTACCCCGAATAGACAGACTCGAAGCGTCCCAACAGGTGGTCGCGCAGCTCCTCGCTCATGCCCTCCCCGCCGACGAGAGCGTTCAGGCGGTAGTCGGCCCAGGGGAAGTCGACTCGGTCTCCTTCGTCGAGGAGGTGCTTGAGAAAGGGTGGGTAGCCCGAGATCAGGTAGCGGTAATTGGGCCCGAGGTAGCGCAGAGTCGAGAAAATCTTGTCGAGATCCGGCCCCGTCGACTTCACGATCCCGTGGCGCATCATCCCGAGGCTCATGTTGAAGCCGGCTGCCCAGGCGCCCATCGAGAACGCATTGATCGTCACAAGGGGCGCCGTCCCGAAGGCGTAGCGAGCGAAGAAACCGATATTGCGGTGGGCAACCATCCGCTCCTGGGATCCGCGGATCCAGTTGTAGGGCGTTCCCGTTGAACCGCTTGACTCATCGATCGTGGTGCCCGGAAACGGGACTTGCCCGCCGATGCAGCGTTCGAGCAGGCCGAACCGATCCACATAGCTGCGCTTATCCGTTTCCGGGAGGTTGTCCAGGATCCCGAGCGGGAAGAGACCCCCGACATCGACGCCCGCGTCGAGCAGGAAACGGCCGTAGGCCGGCACCCGGCGGGTTGCTCGCCAGGCGGCCCGTTCAGCCCGCAGCCGGCCGATGATCCGCAGCACTGGGGCCGGGACGTGGACGAAGAGTGCCTTGATCCAGCCGTAGCGGAGTCCGACCGTTCGAAACGTCGCGTCGAGTGGGAACAGCCAGATGCCGCGCCCAAAACCCACGAACGATGCCATGCCGTCGTGAAGGATCCGTCGGACGGGGCTCTTCGATAGTTGCATCGCTGTCATCTCGGCTTCGGGGCTACTGCGAACTGGACCACCGACTCTGACGTTGGCCAGGCGGCCGGGACCCTGTCCTATTGACGCCGTGAAGGCCAGACTGTTGCGCATCCTACGGCCGGCCGAGAGCTGCGAGCGTGTCTCGTCCGAATCCCGACGGCGGCCTGAAGAAACGGCGATCGGCCGCCTCTAGGAGTGCTCCCCGCGGTTGCCGGCCGACCTGACCTCGCTCGGAGCGGCGACGATCCCCTTGGCGTTCCGGAAGCGCATGGCTTCCTGCCGGTGGACGCCCGAATCGGCCGGGCGGCCAGCCAGCTCGAGAACCTCGGCGAGAGCATCGTGAGCAGCCGATCGATCCTCGAGATAGTCCGTCTTCGCGGCCATCGCCACGGCCTCGCGCCCTAGCATCTCGGCCTCGGTCCAATCTCCGCGGCGGGCCAGCAACCTGGCCCGGGTCCGACGCCAGCCGATCTGCGCGTCGGCATCCTCGGGAATGGTGAGTCGGTCGACGTGCCACCGGTCAGAAAGCGCGAAACCCGCCTCGTCCTTGCCCTGCTCGATCAGCGCGTCGATCAGGATCGGGGTGACACTGGACAGGAACCCGAGCTCGCCGATTCGCTCCATCGCCTCGCAGGCCTCCATGAGGATCCGCTCCGCACCCGGGGCATTCCCGGCGAGGAGCTCGATGAAGCCGGAGGCTGGCAGGACATGCGTGTCCAGCATGTTGATCAGACCGTTGTCGTTGGCGAGGGCTGTTGCATCGCGAATGAGCGAGCGAGCATCGGTAAACTGCCCGCCCATCGCCTCGAGATGTGCCCTCGTCGCGAGCAGGGAGACAGCCAACCGTGGGTTCAGCTCCGCCCGCGGCCGAAGCTCGGCGGTCCGGGCCAAAGCTTCAGTGACTGGCGTCGGGCCCCGGTGCGAGGCCCCTGCGATGCCCTGCAGGCTCTCTGCCTCCTGCGACCGATCGTTGGCCAGGCGGGAGTGGCTGGCGGCCCGTTCGAAGTATCCGATTGCCGAGCCGGCCTCACCCAACCAGAACCGGAGCTTGCCGGCCATGGTCAGCGCTCGGGCAAGGCCAGCTTCGTCGGCGAGCTCCTCGAAGGCCAGGATCGCGAGGTCAACCTGGCCCAGGACGTCAGCGCGGCTCACACCTGAATAGGCGTGGCGGTGCAGGCGAAGGTCCGCCAGGGACAGGCCGGCATCGGTCACGATTCGGCTGTCGCCGAGGGCGGCGCCGCGTTCAACGGCTTCCGTGAGCATCTGCTCAGACCGATCCATCTCTCCGGCTTCGCGCAGAACGCGCCCCAGGACCGGCAGTAGCGCCACCCGCCGCCCATCTGCCTCGGGAAAGAGTGCCGCAGCCCGCTCCAGGAGATTCAGCGCCGCCTGTACGTCGCCGCGAGCGTTCGCCCGCAGGCCCGCCGCGCCAAGGCGCTCGGCCCCGCGCTCCGCGAGCGCCAGTCCACCGGCGTCGGATCGGCCCAATTCGGCGAGATAGCGCTGAGCCTGCTCGAGGTGGTATCCCACGACCTCATCGAGCCGTCTTCGATCCCCTCCTGGGTGGCGATCAGGTCCTTGCGCATCAGCGCGGTCAGGACGGCGCCCGCCGGACGTTGGCCCGACGGTTCAAGCCGGGCAAGCTCCAACCAGTCGAAGTCATAGCCGATCACGGACGCTCGCTCAAGCACGCTCCGTTCCGCCTCTGAGAGCGTGTCCAGCCTGGCCGCAAGCAGGGCATGGATGGTCGGCGGGATGCGGTTGACGTCGCCGCCTTCGGCAAAGCTCGCCACCAATTGCTCAACGAAGAGGGGGTTGCCCTCGGCTACCTCACGGATCCGCGCACGAGCGCCTTCGCTGAGCTGGACCTCGGCGGGCAGGCTCCGGATCATCGATTCGATATCGCCGTCACCGAGCGGCGCCAGGGTGAATGTCTCGGCTGTCTGCCTGCCGCCCGGCCAGCCAGGTCGAACGTCAAGAAGCTCCGGCCGGCTCAGACAGATGATCAACAGCTCGACATCGCGGGTCCACTCGGCAAGGTGTTCGATCAGGTCGAGCAGGGTCGGCTCCGCCCAGTGAATGTCCTCGAAAATGAGCACGAGGGGACGCTCCCGCGCTCGGCCTTCGACAACCCGACGGACCGCCAGGAAGATTTCTTCGGCCGCACCAGCCCCCAGGGCCGCGTCGATCTCGTTGTCGGCCCCAGCGGCCGTGAAGATCTCGCGCAGCGGCCAGAAGGTGATTCCCTCGCCGTATGGCAGGCACCGGCCTGACAGGACGACCGCCTCCCGGCGCAGGTCGCCGGCGACCTCCCGAACCAGCCGTGACTTCCCGATCCCTGGTGGGCCGAGCACGGTGACGAGACGGCAGCGCCGATCAGCGATGGCCTGCGCAAAGGCCTGGCGGATCCGGCCCAGCTCGACCCGTCGGCCAACGAGGGGTGCATCGAACGTCCGCTCGAAGGCCGGCGCCCCCTCGACGACGGCGCGCAACCGATAGGCCCGGACCGGATCGGCCTTGCCCTTCAGTGAAAATTCTGCGACCGGATCCACTTCGATGGCGTTTCGGGCGAGCCGGACGGTCTCCTCGCCCAGCAGAATTTCACCCGGCTCCGCCCGTGCCTCGAGCCGGGCCGCGACGTTGACCGCATCGCCGGTTGCCAGTCGCTCGCTGGTCCCGACCACGACCTCGCCCGTGTTCACGCCGATCCGCACCCGCAGCGAAACGCCGTATTCACGCCCGAGATCTTCGTTCAGACGGCTGATCGAATCGCGTAGCTCGGCCGCAGCGCGCACGGCCCGCAGCCCGTCATCCTCGTGGACTACGGGCACACCAAAGACGGCCATGACCGCATCGCCGATGGACTTCTCAACGGACGCGCCATGGTTCTCGAGGCTCGCCCGAGCGGTCTCGAAGTAGCGGGCCAGGACGGATCGCAGCGATTCAGGATCGAGCTGCTCGCCCAGCGAGGTGGAATCGACGACATCGGCGAACAGGATCGAGACGACCTTGCGAAGCTCACCCGAGGTTCGTGCGACCAGCGGGGTGCCACACGACGAACAGAAGTGGGCGTCATCTGGATTTCCATGACCGCAACCTGAACAGGTCCGCATGGCGCCAAGCCTACAGGTCCAACCTTGAAGGACGGCGGGCAGTCAGCGCAGGCTCAGCGCCGAATAAATGGACCCCAGGAATCGACTGGGGGTCGCGGCGAGCCGCCGGGTTTCGCGCAGGCCGGCCTGCGCGGACAGCGTCTTCCAGGTCCGGAACGAGAGCGGGAACGGGACCCACTGGTTGCCCTGGTCGGAGTCGTATTCCACCAGCACCAGCCTGCCGCCCGGCCGCAGGTAGCCCGCGACCAGCCGCAGCACGGCGAGCTGGTCGAGTTGGAAGTGGAGCGAGTTGGCCATCACGATCCCGTCCAGGATAGGCAGCTCGATCGGCCGCGTGAAATCGGCGACCAGCGGGCTCAGCGCGACGCCAGGAAACGTCCTCCGGATCGCCTCGAGCTGGACCTTGAGCGCCCGGCCGTCCCGGTCGATCGTGTGAATCGCGCCGGATGGCCCAAGCAGGTCCGCCAGGGCCAGGGTGAAGGCACCCTCACCCGATCCCAAGTCGGCCCAGTTCCGCCCGCCTCCCTCGACGCCCTCCCGCAGGAGCCGTACGTGGTCGCGATGGTCCATGGCCCAAGTCTGGCCCAAGGCGGGGCCGTCCGGTCAGCTCCTGGGGCCGATGACCTTGAACGCCGGAACGGGCCGACTGAACCCCTTCAGCTGGAGGACGCCGGCCGATTCGCACTCGATCTCGTCGTCCAGGACAGCCCGAATCCGCTGGCTGACCAGAATTTCGTCCGCCTCGGCCGCATCGCTCAGGCGGGAGGCGAGGATCACGACCGTCCCGATCGCCCCGTAGTCGTAGCGACCTTCAAACCCGATCCGGCCGAGCGTGGCATAGCCGGTGGCAATCCCGATCCCAAGCCCCAGCTCGTAGCCCTGCTCTTGCCAGCCCATGGCAAGAGTCCGAAACTGGCGCCGGATCTCGATCGCCGCCGTGACCGAGGTCCGCTCATGGTCCGGAACCACGGTCGGATCGTTGAAGAAGGCCAACAAACCGTCACCGGCAAAGTGTTCGATCGTGCCCCCGTTTGCCTGGATGACCTGGCCCACCGTTTGGTGGAAGGCGCGCAGCACACCCAGCACCTCCTCGGGCTCGGCCACCTCGGCGAACGCGGTGAACTGGCGAAGATCGGCAAACATGGCCGAAATCTGGCGCCGGTGGCCAGCCAGCAGTCCCTCGCCCTCAGCATCGGACAGCAGGTCGGCCACCTGCGGCGCGAAGCGGGCCAGCTCCGTGCGTTGGCGCTGGACCGTCCGGAAGAGGCTGACATTGGCGACGGCGAGGGTCGCCTGGTCGGCCAGCGTGCTGACCAGCGCGATTTCACGATCAGTGAACGGCTTCACGATCCGACGATTGAGCACGATCACTCCGATGGCGACGTCGTTGCGCAGCATCGGCACGCCCAGGATGGTGCGGTAGCCCCCGATCCGCTGCGCTTCGGGGAACCGGTACTCGGGATCGGCCAGGGCGTCGTGGATCTGAACGGGGCGGCGCTCCATCAGCGTCCGCCCGATCAGCGTGTGGGGTTCGGGTCTGAATTCGACCCGACTGAGCGCCGCCCAGAACTCCGCCGAAACGTCGCCGTAGAAGACGGCCTGGGTGAACCCGCCCGTCGTTTCGTTCAGCCTCGCGAGGTTGCCGAACTCGGCATGGCTCAGGCGAACCGCATTGTCGATCACGGTCTGGAGCACCTGGCCCAAGTCGAAACCCGGGTGGCTGATCGTCCGCAAGATCTCGCCCACGGCGCGCTCGCGCTGGCCGGCCTCCTCCAGCTGGGCTCGCAGTTCGGCGCTCGTTGGTTGAGGGGACATTGCCAGCCGATCGTGGCGCATCGTCACCTCTCGACGCAACTCCCACCGCGTATCGATCCGGCTGCCAAGCCTGCGCGGTGGATGATGGTTCCCCACAGCGCAGGGCAAGACTGGCTTGATGGCTTCATCTCGAACGCATTTGGCTCGCAGGACTCGCGGGCGCCCTCGGTCGATGGCACCGGCGGCCGCCCTGGCGGCGTCCCTGGTTTGGGCGATGGCCGCCTGCGGACCGGCCACGCCCACTTCAGGCTTTACTGCCGCGGCCGGTCTGCCTTCCCCGGACTCCTCGAGCCCGTTCCCGACTCCAAAGGAGACCACCCTTCCGTCTGCGCGGCCCAGCCCATCGGGAAGCGTCGCCGACGTCGGGATCCGGGTGGTCGCGGATGGCCTGCGCGCTCCCGACGGCCTGGTTGCCGCGCCGGATGGGAGCGGCCGCCTGTTCGTGATCGACCAGGCCGGCAAGGTCCTGATCCTGGAGAACGGGGCCATCCTGGCCCAGCCGTTCCTGGACGTCAGCGCTCAGCTCGTCTCGCTCGTCGCCGACTACGATGAGCGGGGCCTGCTGGCGATCGCCTTCGACCCCGACTTCGTCCACTCGGGACGGGTCTTTGCCTACTACTCGGCCCGTCTTCGGCGGGGCGCCGCCGCGGGTCAGGACCACACCGATCGGCTCACTGAGTTCAAGGTCAGCGCGACCGATCCCAACCGGGTCGACCCCACCTCTGAGCGCACCGTCCTGGAATTCGAGCAGCCCCAGGCCAATCACGACGGCGGCGGACTGGGCTTCGGACCGGACGGCTACCTGTATTTGGGGACCGGCGACGGCGGGAGCGAAGGTGACATCGGCCCAGGCCATGCCCTCGGCGGGAACGCCCAGGACACCTCGCTCCTGAACGGCAAGATCCTGCGAATCGATGTCCACGGGAAGGCCCCCTATACGATTCCAGCCAGCAACCCCTTCGCCCGGTACGGCGGTCGCCCGGAGATCTACGCCTACGGCCTGCGCAATCCGTGGCGCATGTCCTGGGAGCCGACCGGCCAGCACCGGCTGCTCGTTGACGATGTAGGCTGGGGACGCTACGAGGAGGTCGACGTCGTAATTGCCGGTGGCAACTACGGTTGGCCGATCCGTGAGGGCAGTCATTGCCTGGACGCCCAGGCGCCGCTTTCAGACGTCACCGTGTGCCCCACGATGGGCAAGCGCGGTGAGCCCCTGGTTGACCCGGTACTCGAGTATTCGCACACGGCCGTCGGGATCGCGATCGTCGGCGGGTTCGACTACCAGGGCGGCGCGATCGCCGGCCTCGCCGGCCGATACGTCTTCGCCGACTTCACGCGCAACTGGACGACGCTCACGCCGCTTGGCCGGGGAACCTTGCTGGCGGCGACACCAGGCACTGGTTCGGCGCCCTGGACATGGACGAAACTGTCGATCCAGGACGCGCCCCTGCTCGGGTTCGTGACCGGCATCGGCCAGGACGCCGCCGGGGAGATCTACCTGCTCACCCGCAATCAGCTCGGGCCAACAGACCAGACCGGCCGGATCCTGGAGGTCGTCCCACCGGGCTGACCGGGTTGGGCCACTGGACCGCAGGTCGGCAGCGGGCCATGATCCGGCCATGAGCCAGCCCCTATGGCCGCTGTACGACCTCCGCCTGCGAACCGAACGCCTCGAACTGAGGTTGCCCAACGAGGACCAGATCGCCGAGCTGTGCGCGCTGGCTGCCGCCGGCATTCACCCGCCAGGCGAGATGCCCTTCGGTGTTGCCTGGTCGACCAAGCCCAGCCCGCGCTTCGAGCGCGAGTTCGTCCAGTGGCACTGGCTACAGCGAGCCGAATGGACGCCCGCTGCCTGGAGCCTGGAGCTGGCCGTCTTCCTCGACGGACGCCCGATTGGCAGCCAGGCCCTGGCGGCCCGCGCATTCGAGACATTCCATGCCGTGAACACGGGCTCGTGGCTGGGCGCCGCCCACCAGCGCCGTGGTTTCGGCAAGGAGATGCGCGGGGCCGTCCTGGACCTGGCCTTCAGCGGCCTCGGCGCCGAGGAGGCCACGACCGAGGCCTTTCTTGACAACCCTGCCTCAGCCGGGGTCAGCCGATCGCTGGGCTACGCCACGAACGGCATCGGCTCGCTCGCCCCCGAAGGCCTTGCCCGGGCCACCGAGCGCTACCGGATGACCCGCGCTGAGTGGTTCGCGCGGCCCCGCCCCACGGTGGTCATCGAAGGGCTGGCCGCCTGCCGCGAGATATTCGGCGGCTGATTCGGGCCGTGTTCAAGCGCGACGCTGACCGGATATGACTATGGACAGTGGCCCGATCGCCGGGCATGCTCGCCCGCGTCCAAGGCAACCAGGGAGATATTCATGCATCGTCGGCTTGCACTCATCGCCGTCGCGGCGATTCTCTTCGCGGGCTGCGGCGCCAGCTCGTCACCTTCTCCTTCCCCGTCACCCACGCCCAGCCCAACCCCGACGGTTGCGCCGACACCCTCCCCAACGCCAACTGCTGTCGCCACGGCCAGCCCCAGCGCGGGCCTCTTCGATGGCCAGCCCTACGCCCTCGATGTTCCGGCCGGCTGGCAGTCGTACGACCTGTCCAATCCCGACAGCAAGGCGGCGCTCGACGCAGTTGCCAAGGCGAATCCGGGGCTGGCCGCTTCGATCAAGACGTTCGAAAGCTTGCCCAACGTCCGCATGGCAGTGAACTCGCTGCTGGGTGATGTGATGGTCTCTCTGGCTGTCCCTTCCCAGGGACTGCCCCTTGAGACGATCGGACAGAGCTTCAGCTCGCAGTTCGCCGCAATCCCGGGGCTGGCCTCGCCCAAGCCGCCCACGACCGTAACTCTCGCGGCGGGTCCAGCCCTGCACTGGCTCCTGGACGTAACGGTCACCCTGCCCAGCGGCGCCAAGGCGGTGGTCTCCGAAAGCATCTACCTCGTCGTGAATTCGCAGGCCGCCGTGATCGTGGAATTCGTGGTCTTGGGTGGCGGAACGGTCCCCACCGAGAGCGCGATCATCCAGTCGTTCCGGTTCCAGCCGTAGCCCAGCGCCAGTCCCCGAACGTCGAGCCGGCGGCCCGTCCCTGACGGTCCCGGCCGACGTCCCCGGCCGGTGCTACGATCCCGGCCATGGAGATCATGGGCGTCCGGATCACGACGATCGTCAAGGACAATATTGCGACCCGCTGCGACGGTTGTCGCGAGGTGATCGTGGGCACCCCGTGGCGAATCAACCTGCTCGACATCGTCGCCACCGAGGTCCCGGCCAACTGGTCCGACCGGCCCGCCCTCAATCCCGGTCCATTCCAGTTCCACGGCGATCCGGCCCACGTTCGGCGCTGGATGGCGGCCCGCGGCAACCTCTTCTGCC
Organism: Candidatus Limnocylindrales bacterium; assembly: GCA_038220425.1. GTDB lineage: Bacteria > Chloroflexota > Limnocylindria > Limnocylindrales > CSP1-4 > Palsa-1033. Next base: position 3,345 of record JBBRIV010000035.1, on the reverse strand, counting down.
GGCTGGGCACCGTTCGCGAGATCATGCGGCCTGTGCCCATCCCCGGCGACGAACCGCGCTGGGGCCTGTGCGACGGGATCCACCGCGACGCCCACGAGTTCGTGCCCGCCTGAATTGCGGGTTCGATGAGCGTCCTCCTGCCGGCCGCCACTTCGATCCTCGCCATCCTGTTCAGCCTTGCCCTGTTCGACCAGTGGCGGGAGCGCCGCCGTGGCTACCAGCTCATCTGGGGCATCGGCATGCTCTTCTTCGGGATTGCCTCGGGCTGCGAGGCGATTGCCGGTGGATCGGGCTGGAACGAGACGCTCTACCGCGCCTGGTACCTGACCGGGGCGGTGTGGACCGCCGGCTGGCTGGGCCTGGGCACGGCCTTCCTGCTGGGCAAGACCCGCTTCGGCTACACCTTTGCGGTCAGCCTGTTCCTGGCCGGCCTGTTCACCTTCCTGACCCAGGCCAAATACCAGTACCCGGGCTCCGGCTCGGCACCCATCCTGTACCTGATCGCCGCGCTGGTCCTGGCCATCGCGATCGGTGTCGAAACCTATTTCCAGAACGAGCGCTGGCCCTACATCGCGGCCGGGGCCGTCGTCGGGGCGAGCCTCCTGTCGCTGGTCCTGATGCTCACGGTCAGCCTGCCGGCGCCGGGCTTTGCCCTCGATCCCAGCACCCATGTCCCGGTCGGCGACCTGTTCCCGGGCACCCTCCGGCTGCTCACCCCGTTCCTGAACATCACCGGGTCGTTTGTCCTGGTCCTTGGCGCGGTCTTCTCCACCTACGTGTTCATGCCCAAGAAACGGGTTCTGCCCTACTCCCTCGATCCCAACCAGCCCGGTGACCACTTCCTGTTCAATCTACTGATCGCGCCCGTCGCGATCCTAGTCAATTTCGTCGTCTCGCTACCCGGCGCGGCCCGCGCCCTGCAGACCGGCCGGATCAACTCGCGGGCTCCGGCCACGGCCCTGATCGCCGTCGGTGCGTTCATCCCGGCGATCACCGACAGCCTCAACCGCTTTGGTTCGACCGAGTTCTTCCAGTTCGGCAAGTTCCTGGGGGTCGTCCTGCTGTTCGCCGGCTTCCTGGTGTCGATCGAGGTCTTCAGCGAGATCCGGATCCCGTTCACCCGGATCCGGATCGGCGGTCCGCGGACCGAGCGGGTCGAGCGGCCAGCCGACTGACTGGTCCCGGCCTGAGCCAGGCCCGACAGCAACTCCTGGGCACGCTCGCGATCCTGGTTGCGGCGGCCTGTTTCGGAACCCTGGGCACGCTGGCCCGGCTGACCTATGACGCCGGAATGACCCCGCTCGGCCTGGCCACCTGGCGCGAGCTGTTCGGGGCGATCCTGCTGGCCGTGGTGGTCTGGGTCATGCGCAGGCGTGGCCGGCCACTGGTCAGCCTGCGCCGGTTGCCTCGCCGGGTGGTGGGCGCACTGGCGGTGGCGGCCATCGCAGCGATGGTCATCAACCTGGCGATCTTCGTCGCCTTCGGGCGGATCACCGTGGCCCTCGCGCTGCTCGCCTTCTACACCTACCCCGCCCTCGTCGCGGTCGTGGCGATCGTGGTCGACCGTCGGCGACCCGGCCGGATCGAGCTCATCGCGCTGGGCCTGGCCCTGCTCGGGATGAGCCTGGTGGTCCTGGGCCAGCTCGATCCGGCGGCTGGCCTGGTGGTCGATGCGCTGGGACTCGGGCTGGCCCTGGTCGCGTCCCTGGGCCAGACCGTCTACATCACGGCCAGCCGGGGCTTTGTCTCGATCCCGGCGGAGCAGGCCGCCACATTCCTGCTGTGGGTGGGCACGATCGTGTATGTCCTGATTGCCATCGCCACGGGCTCGATCGACGCGCTTGGCGAACCGTTCCGGAACCCCGCGCTGTGGCCGTACCTCTTGTATGCCGGGCTGCTGGGGGCAGGGATTCCGGCGCTCCTGTTCCTGGTTGCAATCCGCCTGATCGGGCCCGTCCGGACCGGGATCCTGGCGATGTTCGAACCGGTTGTCGGGACGGTCCTGGCGGCCGTTGTCCTGGGCGAGGCGATCGGCCCGATCCAGCTGGTTGGGGGCGGCCTGGTCCTGTCGGCCGGGGTCCTGCTCCGGCGGGCTCCCAATCCGGGCTGACCAGGACCCGGCGGTATACTCAGCCGACTCAGCACTCACGCTTGCGAGGTTCGATGCGAGTCCGAAAGGCGGTTCTCCCGGCAGCCGGTTGGGGAACGCGATTCCTGCCGGCCACCAAGGCCCAGCCCAAGGAAATGCTGCCGCTCGTCGACAAGCCGGTGATCCAGTACGCCGTTGAAGAGGCGGTCGCCGCCGGCATCGAGCAGATCATCATCGTGACCTCCAGCCAGAAGCGCGCGATCGAGGACCACTTCGACGTCAGCTATGAGCTTGAGCACCTGCTCGAGGAGCGGGGCGACGTCGAGATGCTCCGGCGGATCAAGCACATCAGCGACCTGGCCCAGATCGCCTACGTTCGCCAGAAGGAGCAGCTCGGCCTGGGCCACGCCGTCCTGATGGCCAAGGAGCTGATCGGCCACGAACCGTTCGCGGTGATCCTGTCCGATGACGTCGTCGTCGGTGACCGGCCCTGCATCGGCCAGCTGATCCACGCCTACAACGAGACCCATTCGTCCGTGGTGGCGGTGATGGAGGTCCCCCACGAGGACACAAGTCGCTACGGCGTGATCGATTCAGAGCCAGCCGGCAACGACCAGGATCATGGCCGGCTGTTCCGGGTCAAGGGCCTGGTGGAAAAGCCCGACCCGGCCGATGCACCCTCCGACCTCGCGATCATCGGCCGCTATGTGCTGACTCCCAAGATCTTCGAGAAGCTGGAGCAGACCCAGCGCGGCGCCGGCGGCGAGATCCAGCTGACCGACGCGATCGAGGCGCTCATGCAGGAGCAGGAGGTCTACGCCTACGCCTTCGAGGGGACGCGCTACGACGCCGGGACCACCATGGGCTGGCTGAAGGCCTCGGTCGAGCTGGCCCTCCAGCGCCCGGACCTCTCCGCCGAATTCCGGGACTACCTCCGGAACGTGCCGCTCTAGAAGGCGCGGGTCGTCACGCGGGGCGTCCGGCAGGCGTCCCTGTGTGGGGTACGATGCCCGCCGGTCGCGGTGCGCGCGCCCCAACGCTGAAAGGAACCAACGTTTGGCGGAGATTGGCAGCGTCCTTGGCGGTAGGTATCGGATGGTCGAGCTGCTCGGGCTGGGCGGCATGGCAACCATCTACCGGGCCACGGATTCGCAGCTGGGCCGCGACGTTGCCGTCAAGATCCTCCGGCCGGAATACGGCCGCGACCCGGATTTTGTCGCCCGCTTCCGAGCCGAGGCGCAGGCCGTTGCCTCGCT
>JBBRIV010000034.1:0-16462 GCA_038220425.1 Candidatus Limnocylindrales bacterium | reverse complement strand
GTCCGGGTTCTGACGGGATTTCACATCGTCGCTCTGGGGGCCCTAGTCCCGGCCGCCTTCCTCTTTGTGCGCGCCGTCCTCCGCCCCAGCCGGCATGCCGGCGTGGTGGCCGCCGGCCTCGTCCTGGGCATCCCCGCCTGGGGCGCGATGCAGGGTGTCATCCGTTCCGACTTCCATCCCGAGCTCGCCGGAGTCGTCCTGGCATTGCTGGCCGGCTGGGCGGGGCTCACTGGGCGGCCCGGGGCGATGTGGCTGTTCGCGATCCTGGCCCTCCTCACCCGGGAGGATGTGGCCTACGCGGTTGGCACGGTTGCCCTGGTGGTCGCGGTCCGCGGTCACGGCCGTGCTCGAACCCAGGGCAGAGCCGTGACGATCGTCGCCGCGGTCTGGGCGATCGTGGTCTTTGGTGCGGTGATGCCCTTGATCCGGGGCGGTGCCGACAGTGACACGGCCGCCTACTACGCCTGGCTGGGCGGTGGACTGGGCGTGCTGGCCGCTCCATTCACGAAAACAGGCCTGGTCGTTGCGGCGGTCACCCGCCAGGCACCCTGGTTCGTGCTCCTTGGCATGGTCGGCGCACTGGCGGTGTTGCCTCTGCTCCGGCCGCGCTGGCTGCTCCTGAGTTTGCCGCCGTTCCTGGCCGTCCTGCTCTCGAGCCACTACGAGCAGGCCGACTTCCTGCTCCAATACCCCCTGATCGTGGTCGTCCCACTGATCGCGGCGGCGGCGATGGGTGGCCGGCGCGCGCTGGCCATCATTCGTCTGATCGGCCGCAAGCGGCGTTCCCGGCAGAGCCTCGCGAAAGGCGGCGGTTCAGCGTGGCCGGGTCGCCGGCTGGTGGCGCCCATGATCCCGGTCGCAATCCTGATTCTGGTAGCACTCCCCGCGCTGGCCGACTCCTGGCTGCAGGGATCCGTGCCGCCCTTTGACACGGGCGACTCGGCGTTTCTGCCGCGAACCGCTTCGATTGGACGCCTGCTTCGGGTCGCGGCGTTCGTGCCCGCTTCGGCTTCGCTGATTGTCGACGAAGGGCTGCTCGCGCCATTGGCCGGGCGAACACGAATCGGACGGTTGGAGGCGCCGCTCCCCCCCGACGCCTATGTCCTGATCGACCGATTGGCATGGTCGCCCAACGGACCTGTGGCGGACATGCACGCCGAGACGATCAAGTCCGTGGAGGGCGGCTCGCGTTCGGTCGTGGCCGACGATGGGCGGTTCATCCTATGGGGACCGCCGTCAGCGACGCTGGCACCGTGACGACCAGGGTCGCCGCGGTTGTCCCGGTTCTCAACGAGTGCACGGCGATCGGCGATGTCGTCGGCGGCCTGCGCTCGGCAGGTGCCTGTTGCGTCCTGGTGATCGATGGCGGTTCATCGGACGGCACCCCACAGGTCGCCGAACGGGCTGGGGCGCGGGTCGTCCACGAGCCGCTACGCGGGTATGGCCGAGCCTGTCTGAGGGGGACTCGCGAGGCGTTGGCCCAGGCACCTGATGGTCACGCGCACGACGCCATCGCGTTCCTCGACGGGGATGGTTCGTGCGACCCGGCCGACCTGGCGGGCCTGGTCGCCGCGCTCGACTCCACGGATCTCGCCCTCGGCCGGCGGCCGCGGCGGATGATCGAGGCAGCGGCGATGCCATGGCATGCCCGCCTGGGCAATGCGCTCGTCGCGACGATGATCACCGTGCGCAGCGGGCGCGCCGTCCGCGATGTCCCGCCGTTCAAGGTCATACGACGGATAGCGCTGGAACGCCTGGACCTGGACGACGACGCCTACGGCTGGAGCGTCCAACTCGTCGCTCGCGCTTGCGGCGAGCCGTCGATCCGCATGCGCGAGCTGCCCGTGGTGTTCAGGGTGCGCCGCGGTGGTGTCAGCAAGGTCTCCGGTTCGTGGCGCGCGTCGATCCGGGCCGGCCGGACGATGATCGCGGTCGCGTTCCGGGAGACACGCCGACGGCCAGTCCTGATCCTGATGGCCAAGGCGCCAGGTCCTGGGCACGCCAAGACGCGCCTCGCCGGCGAGCTTGGTGAGGACCGGACCGCAGGCTTGTGGACGGCCTGCCTGGGCGATGTTGCGGACGTCGGACGAGCGGCCGCCGAGACGGTCGGCGCGACGTCGATCGTGATGCTCCCAACGATCGAGGATATCGAGCCGATCGGCCGGATCATCGGATCGAGCTGGATCCCGATCGTCCAGGGCCAGGCGGGGCTGGCTGCCGCGCTCGCCGACGGGTTCCTGGCCGCCTTCGATCGAGGTGCGGACTGCGCCGTCGCTATCGCTGCTGATGCTCCGGCGTTGCCACCGGCCCAGATCACCGCGGCGTACGGGAAGCTCCATACGAGCTCGAACGCGGCCGTGGTGGGGCCGAGCGCCGATGGCGGCTATTACCTTATCGGCCTGCGCTGGGCGGCCGTGTCCGCATGGTGGCCGGGTCGACTCCGCGAGCGCCGGCGCCGGCAGCTCGCCGGGAGGCTCTCGACGGTGTTCGGCCCGAGCCTGGTAGGCGACGTGTCGGTCCTCGACGCGACGATCGGAGGTCTAAGCGCAACCGGTTGGCAGGTCAGCCAGGTTCGCCCGTGGCCAGACCTCGACACGCTCGCCGATCTACAGGCGCTTGCCGAAGCGCTTGCTGTCAATGGCCGCTGGGCGCCCCGCACAGCATCCTGGATCGCTGATCATCGAGCCGTCGTGCATCCGCCCAAGGATGGCGCGAGGCTGTAGACGCACTGGTACGCGTTCCCTGAAGGACGACGTGGCGCGAGGTGCGGCCGACGATCTGCGTCGCCTTTCGTCGAAGGGCCGACGGGGTCGGACCTGCCAGGCGGAGCATCGCCAACCTGGAGCTCTGTTGCGCCCGTCGAATCCGGCACGGCCGTGTCCTTGGCGTCAGTCTAGGCAAGGCCACCCGTAGCTCAAGTGGTCTGCGCGTCGACCGGGGCTTCGGAAACGCCCTCGCCGTCTGGACTCACTTGGACACCCGTCGGACGCCCCGCCCGGATCCAGAGTTGGCGCAGGACAAGGCCGACGGCGATCGAGGTGGCCAGAGAGATGATCGGGAACCCACGCGTGAGGTTCACTGCGAGTGTGAAGCCGACGAGCACGAGCGCGACCAGGTCGATGAGCAGTCGCCATCGGCTCCGATCCGTGCGGTGGTGGCGGGCCATGGCGGCCAACCCGAACAGGAAGCTGGCGAAGACTGCGACAGCGTAGAACAGCACCAACTGCTGCTCGTGGCCGCCAGATGCGATGACCATTGCCGCCGCCAGGAGGAGGGACACGAGAACCCCGAGACGCGGTGTGTGATGGCGATTCGTGCGACCGAAGGCGGCTGGCAGGACGCCGGGCCGATCGGCGCCGCGGGCCAGCGACTTGAGCAGGCCAGGACCGGCCTGAAACGACGAGCTCGCCGCAGCCAGGAGCAGGACGCCACTCGTGATCTGGAAGAGCCCGAACAGGATCGGAGGAGTGGCTGCTCGGGCCAGGTCGGCAAGGAGCGTCGAATCCGCCGCGGGGATCCCGATGCCGAGGCGAACGATGGCCAGCGTCAACCCTAGCGTGATCGCGCTGACGAACCCGAGGGTGGCCCACAATGTCCAGCGCCCGAAGGTCCGCCGGCCTTGGTCGCCGAGTTGGCCAAGTTGTGCTATTGCGCTCGATGGCGCCTCGACACCGGTGGCGAGGGCCATACCGACAGGGAAGGCGAAGACCACCGATAGCAGATCGTTGCTGGAACCAGGATTGATGTTCACGGGTGGGGCCGCCGCTGCAGAGGACGCACCTGCAAGCAGGACGCTCACCACCACCAGGAACGCGATGGTCATCGATGCGAACACCAGCCGTCCCGCCTGCCCAAGCAGTGTGAGCGTTGCGACGCCACCCAGGAAGACAAGGGCCACGAGGACGCGATCGCCCCCGAGAGCTGGAAGGAACGCGATCAACGCAGAAGCAGCCGCAGCCACGCTGATCGCGATCGTGAGGACGAAATCGACGAGCAACGCCCCAAGGGGCATGAACGCCCAGCCCAAGCCGAATGAACTGGCGACTGCGCTGGCGGCGCCGCCACCATGCGGGAACCGCGCCACGATCTGCTGGTAGTTGACCACGATGATCGCGATGATCGCGATGACCAGGGCCATCGTCGGGAGCAGAAGTGAAAGGTTGCCGCCAAGTGCCCGCAGGGTCGCTTCGATTGCATAGGCTACTGACGAGACGGGGTCGGCCATAACCGCGAATGCGAAGCCAACGAAGAGAGCGCTCCGAGACCTCAGGACCGTCCGCATGTAGCACCAACCTTCCGACCGGGCCGGGCGCTGGACGTTTGGGCCGGACTCGTCGCCAAGGATCCTCCGCAGTTCGTTGCGGCGAGCGTAGCAGTGGCCGAGTTGCGCTACAGCGCCTTTCTCGCTGGACGCCCAGCTCGGCGGCATCCAGAAGCTGCTGATGGGCTCGATGATCCAGAGGACCATGGATTCCGAGGTCCATGCCCTCGACAATCTGAAACGCGTGAGCGAAGCCCAGGCGTAGTCGGAGCGTGGGACCGAGCGGATCTCCGGGCGTGGCCCGTCACTGGCCCATCGGGCGGAACGCCGTGATGCGCCCGCTGGATGAGCACCGACGGCGGTTCAGATGCTCTTTCCGACCGTACTCAGGATCTTCGAGACCTGCCCACCAAGAAAGATCAGTGCGATGATGGCGACAATTGCGATAAGTGCAAGGATGAGTGCATATTCGGCGAGGCCCTGACCCCGATCGGTCGACACCAGCCAGGTCACGCGGGCGAACAGACGCGCGAGGCGGTTCATTCCTTTTCTCCAGCTATAACGAGGTGAGACAAGATAATTGTCTCATGACAATGACTTGGCGAGTATCGGTGATGGTGTGGGTGAATGACAGGAACCGATAGTCCTACGCTGGATCTCCTGGATCGTCTAGCCGTCGAACTCGTGTCAATCACTAACAGCGCCATTGCCGCTGGCGGCGTCGCCGACCTTTCCTTTCCGCAATGGCGGCTCCTGGCCGCTCTCGGCAACTCGCAACAGCCCCTGCGACTTCACGAAGTCGCGGCACGGGTCAGCGCATCGATGCCGTCCGCGAGTCGGCTGGTGCAGCGGATGGAGCGGCGAGGCTTCGTGTCCAGCACGCGTAGCCCGGAGGACGGGCGCGGCCGACAGATCGCGCTGACCGCGCAAGGTGAGGCGGTGCGGGCTGGTGTCATCGGCCGGCGCCGGGCGCTGATTGCCCAGGGCATCGGCGATCTCCTATCGGGACAGGCGATCAAGCCGGAGCTGGCTGTGATCGTCGAGCGTCTGTCCGACTGGGCCTGAGGGGCGGCCGACGGTTGGTTCGAATCCCTGCCGGCAACCGGGCCGGGTGCGGGCGGATGATCCAGGCTAGGGGGACTTCGTGGGCTTGGGCTTCTTGGTCGCCTTGGGCGTTGGTGTGGGCTTGGAGGTGCTGGTCGGACTGGCCGTGGGGGCACTCGAAGCGACTGGCCCAAACGCGCCACTGACCGAAGCCAGGACGTTACCAATCCCTCCGCCGACAACCGTCAGGGCTGAGATCGCGAGGACCGCGATGAGCGCCAGAACGATCGCATACTCGCCCAGACTCTGACCCGCCCTCGCTCGACCACGTCGTCGGGCAGCGGCATCCGGGAGACGATGGATCGACATCGTGTTTTGTAGTTGTTGCATGACAACCAGATCATGCGACACGCTCGCCGACGTGGCTATGGGACTTTCGATTACCGTGCTGATCGCCCCGCGCTGTCGACCTCCGACCGCCCGTCCGGATCGTGCACCGCCAGGATCGCATCAAGCTGGTCCCGACTCTCAGGAATGGCGAACAGCGCGAGATGGTCACCGACCGCGAGGGTGAGATCGCCACGAGGGACAATCACCCGGCCCGCGCGTACGACCGAGACGAGCAGCGTGTCGCGGGGCCAGGGAGCCCGGGCAACAGGTTGATCGGCCAGGGGCGAACCGGGACGAATTTCGGCCTCGATGATCAGCTGACCCACGGACCCAATCGAGCGCACGCTCCGAATGTTGCTCGCGAGGGCTGCCCGGTAGGCCCCGATCACGTCGCCGCTCGACAATACGCCCACGAGTCGATCGCCGGCGACAACCGGCAACCAGCTGCGATGTTGATCGTTGAGCATGCCCAGCGCCTCGATCAACGAGTCATCGGCCGACACGATCCGGTCGTCGAGCGATCGAGACCTCAGGGTCGCGCCCTTGTCATCCTCCGAGAGATCCGTGACTTCGACCGAGCCCTGAAACTGCCCGCGGGCATCGAGCACGGGCGCCCCCGGTAGTCCCGCTTCCAGGAGCGCTCGCCGAGCGCGTTCGACGGTATCCGACAGGCGTAGGATGAGCCGTGGCGTGCGCGCCGCATCCCCCGTATTGATCGACGCAATGAGCGGCAGCGCGCTCTGAAATCGATGCGCCGGAGCATCGGCTCGGCTGCGAAGCTGCTCAGAGTAGATCGAGCGATCGCCTACCACCAGGGTCGCGATTCCAATCGCCAGCATCGCCGGGCCCAGCATCGCCAGGCTGTCGGTCATCTCCGCGACCATGAGCATGACCGCCAGAGGAGCATGAGCGATGCTCCCGAACAAAGCCATCATGCCGACGATGACAAACGGCGATGGGTCGATCGGCAACCCCGGCGCGATCGGCTCCAGGAGCCGCCAGATGCCCGCTCCGAGGAGTCCGCCGATGACCATGCCCGGGCCGAACACGCCGCCCGAACCCCCCGAGCCAATCGACAACGAGGTGGCGAGGATCCGCGCGAACGGCAGGGCAACCACCACCCACAGCGGGAGACCCAGCAGTGTCGTCCGGTCGAGGCCTGCCTGGACCCAGCCATAACCCGTGCCCAGGACGCCGGGCAAGGCGAGCCCGATAGCCCCAACGACCACACCGGCCACGGCCGGACGCAGCGCGCGGGGCAGCCGCCAGCCGCCGATCCAGCGAGTAAATCCATAGAAGGACGTGATGTACAGGCGTCCGACCAGTCCGCAGGCCAGTCCGATCAGGGCGTAATAGCCCAGCTGGCGCGCGTCGGTGAAGCCGGCTCCGGCCACCTGGCCAAAGATCGGTGCGAACCCTTCGACCGCTCCGAACACCGAAAACGCGACGATCGAGGCCACGAACGCGGGTACGAGGGCATCGGACTCAACGTCCTCGCGGTACGGGATTTCGGCGGCAAGGACCGCCCCGCCGAGCGGCGCCCGGAAGATCGCCCCGATACCGGCGCCCATTCCGCAGCTCACCGCAATTCGGGCATCGCGGGCATCGAGATCAAGGAGGCGCGCGAGGTATGAACCGAACCCGGCGCCAATCTGGGCGGTCGGACCCTCTCTCCCGCCGGACCCGCCCGAGCCAATCGTGATCGCCGAGGCAATGAGCTTGACCAACGGAATCCGGGACCGGATACCGCGCGGGTCATGGTGGATCGCCGCGATCGCCGCGTCAGTTCCGTGGCCCTCGGCTTCGGGCGCGAACTTGAAGACGATGGTGCCGGCGATCAATCCGCCGAGGCCCAGAACGAGCGGGACCGCCCATGGCCGTGTCGCCGACGTGATTGGCGCAGCGCCCTCACCAAACGGGGACGCAGGCGTGAATCCGGCCAGCAGTCCCAAAAACACCCGGGTGGCCAGGTCCAGGGCTGCGAAGAAGGCGATGGCCCCTACGCCGCTGATCAGTCCGATCAGAGCCCCGAGAAGGATCCACTTGCGCAGGTACTCGGAGGATCGGAGTCGAGAACGGACTGCCGCGAGGAGGCGACGTGGTTCGATGTGTCCCTCCTGCCGCGACTGACAATGGTCAACGATCGCCCGCGCGATGGCGATCGTGGTGCGTGTCAACGATGATACGGAGGACCGAGTCGCGCCGTCCGTGCCACCGGCTACACGCCCCGTCGAACCGGCGAGACCGCCGGGTGGCGATGGACCCGCTCCGCGAACGAAGTAAGGCGCGGGTCGCCCTCGGGCGGCCGCCCCGCGGAATGCCAGCGCGCCTGCTCGACTGCCCGGCCCGATCGCCCGAGTTTCTGCCAAATGCCGCCACCAGCGGCCGTATGGTCACTCGCTGGCGATTTCGGCGTCGAGTCAGCTGGCCAGCCCGGCCGGCCACGCACGAATCCTGCTCTCGACCCGTGGCGCGGGCCTGAATCGGGTCCAGATCCGACCGTCAAGGCCGCCCACAGCGGCATTTGGCACGAAGTCGGCTGGTTGAGAGGCCGCCGCGCCGGGCCACGGCAGGGCCGACGCCGCCGCGCCGCCCCGCTGCGCCGGGCCGAGGGGCTGATTCGGCACCCCAAGCCTCCATGGCGCAACCCGTCCGACGCCATATCTTGTGGCCATCTGGGTCCATTCGTGCGTGAGAACGCTCTCTTGACAAGGCCTGTAGGGTGATGACCTAAGCGTGAGAGCGCTCTTACAAAGTTGCGGAGTCAACCGTGGCCCAGCCCAGTGGACGCAGTCTCCGAGCGAACGTGACCCTGGAAGAGGTCGCCGTGTTGGCGGGCGTCTCCCGAGCCACGGTCTCGCGCGTCGTGAACGGCTCGCCGCGGGTCAGCCCAAGCGTCCGGCTCGAAGTCCAGGCCGCCGTCCAGCGGCTGGGCTACACGCCAAACCTGGCCGCCCGGTCCCTGGTCACCCGGCGCAGCGACTCGATCGCGGTGGTCATCACCCAACCCGCCGGCCAGGTATTCGCCGACCCGTTCTTCCCTCGCCTGCTGCGCGGGATCAGCTCGGCGCTCACCGCCCGGGATCGCCAGCTGATCCTGCTGATGCCTGAATCATCCGCCGACGAGGGCCGCGTTGCCAACTACCTGACCGCGGGTCACGTCGATGGCGCCCTTCTGGTCAGCCTCCACGAGGACGACCCGCTAGCTCCGCGCCTGGCTGCGGCGGGCATGCCGGTCGTCCTGGCCGGACGCCCGCCCAAGGGACTCCGGGTGAGCTACGTCGACGTCGACAACCGGCAGGGCGCCCAGTCGGCGGTTGCCCACCTCATCGCGTCCGGCCGGCGGGTCATCGCCACGATCACCGGCCCCCTCGACACGGCCCCGGGGATCGACCGCCGACAGGGCTATCGCGACGCCCTGGCTGAAGGCGGCCTGGAGCTCGACCGCACGCTCGAGGCCCTGGGCAACTTCACCCCGGAAGGCGCCGAGGCCGCCATGGTCCAGCTCCTGGCGACGCATCCGGACCTCGACGCCGTCTTCGCGGCATCGGACCAGATGGCCGCCACCGCCCTGTCGGTGCTGGCCGCGGCCGGCCGCCAGGTCCCGGCCGACATCGCTGTCGTGGGCTTCGACGACCTGGCGATCGCCCTGTCGACGAACCCCCAGCTCACCAGCGTTCATCAACCCATCGAGGAGATGGGCCGTGAAATGGCCCGCCTGCTCATTGAGGCAGTCGACGCACCGGATCCCGTGCTCAGGCGCGTGATCCTGGCCACCGAGCTGATCCAGCGCGCGTCGAGCGCCGGGAGGTTGCCGCACTGAGTCGGTCGGCAACCAGCGGATGGAGCAGCCGGGAGGCGCGCCATCCAGCCCGCTCAAACGCCCGGACGGGCAACGAAGGCCCGGAAGGGCAACCAACGCCCTGAAGGGCAACCAACGCCCTGAAGGGCAACTCGCCAGAGCTCGTATAGGAGGAGAAAGTCAGGATGAAAGAGTCTCGTTCAGGCCCGCGCACCGTGCTGGTTGCTGCGGCAGTCGTCGCCATCCTGGCGGCAGCCTGCGGCAGTAACGCGTCACCGGCGCCGAGCGCAGCTGCAAGCACACCCGCGCCGACAGCCGCGCCAACCGCGGCGCCGTCACCGTCGCTTGTCAACATCACCCCCGCCCCGATCCCCGCCGGACCAGGGCCCAACGGGGGCACCGTCGTGCGCTGGTTCATCGGTCTTGGAGCGGGCACCCAGCCCGCGCAGATCGGCCCGGAGCAGGCGTTCGCGGCCGCCTATAACGCGTCCCAGAAGGACGTCTACCTCTCTCTCGAGATCGTGGACAACACCCAGGCGGCCAACATCCTGAAGACCGAGGTCGCGGCCGGAACCACCCCGGACATCATCGGGCCGGTGGGCGTGGAAGGCCTCAACCTCTTCCGCGACCAGCTCCTGGACCTCGCCCCGCTCATCGCCTCCACCGGCTTCAAGTTCACCGGTGATCCCAAGCTTGTCGACTTCTTCAAGCTGGGCAACAACGGCGCCACCATCGGCGTCCCCTTTGCGATCTACCCATCGTTCATCTACTACAACAAGAAGCTCTTTGACGAGGCCAAGCTGCCCTATCCGCCGGCCAAGGTCGGCGACATGTACAACGGCAAGCCATGGGACGTCGAAGCGCTGCGCGAGCTGGGCATGAAGCTCACCGTCGACAAGAGCGGCAATGACGCAACGAGCGCCAGCTTCGATCCCGCCAACGTCGTCCAATGGGGCTTCGACTCCCAGTACCAGGACAACAGCGCACGGGCTGAAGACGCGTTCTTCGGCGCCGGCTCATTCCTGGCCGCCGACGGCAAGACCGCCCAGATCCCGGATTACGTCAAGGCCGGCGAGACCTGGTTCAATGCCGGCGTCTGGACCGATCACTTCATTCCGAGCAAGCCTCAGGTCGACAGCGCCCTGCTGGGTGCCGGCGGCGAGTTCGGCTCGGGCAACCTGGCCATGGACGAAGGACACACCTGGTTCACCTGCTGTGTGGCACCTCCGGCACCGGCCAAGCAGTTCAACTTCGGCTTCGCTGTCAACCCGCTGGCCAACGGCGTGATCACCTCGCCGCTCCACGCGGATACGTTCAGCATCCTCAAGTCGTCCAAGGTCTCGGATGCCGCCTTCAAGGCGCTGACGGCCATGGTCGCTTCGGCGGACTTGCTCAAGACCTACGGCGCGATGCCGGCGGACACCTCCAAGCAGGACGCCTGGTTCAAGTCGATCAGCGCGGGCTTCCCCGGGATCACCCTGGATTGGTCCGTCGCACAGGCGATGCTCGCCTTCCCGGATGTCCCCAACCATCAGTCGTGGCTGCCGAATTATGCAAAAGCCAAGACTGCCCTTCAGGCCTTCCAGAACAAGTACCGGACCACCTCCGGGCTTGACATCAACGCCGAGCTGACGAAGCTGCAGGCCACCCTCCAGGCAATCTTCGACGAGCCACAGGCTCCATAGCCAGGCTCCTCCTCCATCATCCCAGGCCCCTCGAGCCACTCGGTTCGGGGGGCCTGGGATCCACCCTCAGCTGGGAGCACCTTCAACCCAATGGCCCAGACGACTGAGCTGGTTCAGGCACCAACGCCGCGATTCGGCCGGGGCCGCCGAATCGGGAGCCAGTCCCGGCGCGAGGCGCTGTGGGGGGTCGTCTTCATCGGGCCCTGGCTCATCGGGTTGGTCCTGCTCACCGCCGGGCCGCTGCTGGCCTCGCTGATCCTGTCCCTGACCGATTTCAACCTGGTCAACCCGGACGCGGTCCACTTCGTGGGCCTGGACAACTACACCCAGATGGCCGCCGACCCAAACGTCCGGCAGGGCCTGGTCGCCACGTTCAAGTTCGCGATCATCGCCATCCCGCTCACCATGATCTCCAGCCTGGCGATCGCCGTGCTCGTGAACAGCCCCAAGTTGTTTGGCCGGAACATCTTCCGGACCCTGTTCTACATGCCCATCCAGATTCCGCTGGTCGCCAGCACGCTCGTCTGGATCGGCTTCCTGAACCCGGAGACCGGCTGGCTCAACGGCATCCTGCATTTCGTGGGACTGCCCGGCCCTGATTGGCTCAACAGCGAAACCTGGATCTACCCGGCGCTGGCCCTGATCGGCCTGTGGGGGATCGGCAACTTCATGCTGATCAACCTGGCCGGCCTGCAGTCGGTCCCGACCGAGCTGTACGAAGCCTCGCGGATCGATGGCGCCGGCCCGTGGACGATGTTCCGCCGGATCACGATCCCGCTGATGTCGCCGATCCTGCTCTACAACCTGGTCATCTGCCTGATCACGACCTTCCAGTATTTCGTCGTGGCGTACACCCTGACCAACGGTCGGGGCGACCCCAACAACGCCACCCTGTTCATCAACCTGGACCTGTACCGGGAAGCGTTCCAGTACAGCAAGATGGGCTACGGCGCCGCCATCGGCTGGATGCTCTTCGTGGTCGTCCTGCTCCTGACCCTGGGCCTGTTCGCCCTCGCCCGCAAGCGCGTGTACTACGCCGGCGGCGAGGCGTGACGGCCAAGGCAACGGGCAAGTCAACGGCCAAGACAGGCTCGCAGCTGCGCTCGTTCGGCGAGCGCGGGCCGATCGCGCGGAGCTACCGGCGCTACCTGGCCCGGGCATCGCTGACGTTTGTCGCGGCGATCCTGCTGGGCGGCTACTTGCTGCCGATGCTGTACATGGTCAACACCTCGTTCCAGCAGCCCAACCAGCGGGTCACGGCGGGCGCGCCGATCTACCCGGCCGTCCCGGCCACCGCGATCTACCAGGGCCAGACAGTTCCGCTGTACGAGGTCCCGATCAACGGCACGACTCGCCAGCTGATGCTGACCGAGCCTGGTCGCGAGTCGAGCACGTTCGTGGATCCGGCCGATCCGTCGGCGACGCCCATCCTGTGGCAGGGTCGCTGGCGAACGCTGTCGCAATCGTGGACGTTCGCGCCCCAGGTGGACAACTTCACGACGGTCTGGACGCAGCTGAACTTCCCACGCCTGCTCTTCAACACCGCGGCGATCGCCGTGCTGAGCACGCTGGCCGCCGTCCTGTCCTCGGCCCTGGTCGCCTACGGCTTCGCGCGGTTCAAATTCCCGGGCAAGAACATGCTCTTCGTGATCCTGCTGGCAACGATCATCCTGCCCTTCCAGGTCACCCTGATCCCCACCTACATCGTGTTCACCAAGCTCGGCTGGAACGGGACGTGGCTGCCCTTGATCGTGCCCCACCTGTTCGCCAACGCGTTCAACGTGTTCCTGCTCCGCCAGTACTTCCTGTCGATCCCGCGCGACCTGGATGAGGCGGCGATGATGGATGGGGCGGGTCCCTTCCGGATCCTGCGCTCGATCATCCTGCCCCTGTCGGTCCCGGCGATCACGGCGGTCTGCCTGTTCCACTTCTTCTTCTCGTGGAACGACTTCTTCGTGCCGCTGCTGTACCTCTCGAGCAAGCCCGAGCTGCAGACCCTGCCGATCGCGATCCAGCAGTTCAACGCCCTGTACGTGTCCCAGCCAACGCTCATCCAGGCGGCCGCGCTGATGACGATGGTGGTGCCCGTGGTGGTCTTCTTCCTGGCCCAGCGCGCCTTCATGCGCGGTGTCGTCATCACCGGCGTCGAGAAGTAGCTCGGCCAGATCTTGATCCCACCCGGCCAGATCGTTGTCACAGCCACGCCCGGAGACTTCCATGGGCGGCCCACGATGCAGATTGCCAATGGCGCGATCCAGGTCGAGGTGCTGGCCGCGGCCGGACCCCGGATCGTCGGCCTCCGGCGCGAGGGCTCCGCGGCCAATCTGCTGGCCGAGACGCCCGACCTGGGCTGGGAGACGGCGTTCGGGCGCTACGAGCTGCTCGGCGGCCACCGGCTGTGGATCGCGCCCGAGAATCCGGAGATGGTCGCCGTGCCCGATTCGGAGGGACTCGTCGTTGAACCCCTCGTCGATGGCCTGCGCCTGAGCGGCGCGATTGAGCTGGCGACGGGCTGCGTCCGGTCGATCGAGGTCCGGCTCGACCGGGCCGGCGAGGCGCTGACCGTCCTGCACCGGGTCGACAATCGCGGGCCGAACGCGCTCGAGCTGGCACCCTGGTCGATCACCCAGCTGCCCCTCGGCGGGCTGGCCATGCTGCCCCAACGGCCGGCCGTGGCCGGGCACCGCGCGCGCCCGAACCGGAACCTTGTGCTATGGCCATACTCCTCCTGGGAGGACCCCCGCCTGCATGTCTGCGATGGGCTGATCGCGCTCGATGCCATCGCCGGCGCCGAGCTCAAAGTGGGCTTCCTCGACGACACAGGCTGGGTCGCCTACGTCCGTGACGGAACCGCGCTCGTGCGCCGCTTCGAACCCGCCCCCGAGGCGGCCCACCCGGACCTTGGCTGCAACGTCGAGACCTACTGTGGGTCGCACTTCCTGGAGCTCGAGATCCTCGGCCCGCTCCGTCTGTTACAGCCGGGCGAGTCGACGACCCTGCTCGAACGCTGGGAGGTCCGGGACGTCCCGGCCGGACCGGCCGAGCGGATGCGCGATGTCCTGTCACGGCCGATCGGCCAATGAAGCGCCGAGCGACGTTCCCGGCCGGTTTCGTGTGGGGCGCCGCCACTTCGGCCTACCAGGTCGAAGGCGCGTGGCAGGCGGACGGCAAGGGCGAGTCGATCTGGGACCGCTTCAGCCACACGCCGGGCAACATCAGGGATGGCTCCAACGGCGATGTCGCCTGCGACCAGTACCACCGCTACCCGGAGGACGTGGCACTCCTCAAGGGGCTGGGTTTGGGTGGCTACCGGTTCAGCGTCGCCTGGTCGCGGGTGGTGCCCGATGCCAGCCGGGCAGTCAACCCGGCCGGCCTCGCCTACTACGACCGCCTGCTCGACGAACTGCTCGAGAACGGGATCGTGCCGTACCCAACCCTGTTTCACTGGGATCTCCCGCAGTGGCTCCAGGACACGGGCGGATGGGCGAACCGGGCCGTGATCGGGGCTCTCGCCGAGTACGCGGACACGGTGGTCCGGACGCTGGGCGACAGGATTGCCACCTGGACGGTCCTCAACGAGCCGGAGGTATTCGTCAACCAGGGCCACGAAATCGGCGACCATGCCCCGGGTCTGCGCGATCCGGACCTGACCCTGCGGATCAGCCACGTCGTCAACCTGGCCCATGCCGAGGCGGTCCGGGTCGTCCGTGCGGCGGCTCCCAAGGCGTTGGTCGGCTCGGCGTTCAACATGGACGTGGGCTATCCAGCCTCGGCCGATCCCCGTGACGTCGCGGCCG
Organism: Candidatus Limnocylindrales bacterium; assembly: GCA_038220425.1. Classification (GTDB taxonomy): domain Bacteria; phylum Chloroflexota; class Limnocylindria; order Limnocylindrales; family CSP1-4; genus Palsa-1033. The sequence continues at coordinate 1,483 of JBBRIV010000034.1, read as the reverse complement.
CCGAGCGGCACCACGCCCGGGTCAATGCCTGGTTCCTGGACCCGCTGGTCAAGGGCCGCTATCCGCTCGCCTTCGTTGACCAGGACGCCGGCCTCGCCCGGATGGACATTCGACCGGGCGACATGGAGTCGCTGCCAACCACGTTCGACTTCATCGGGCTGAACATGTACTCCCGGGCGATCCTCGCCGACGACCCGGCCGATCTGGGCTATGGGCTACGCCGGGTCGATGGGCCCGGCCGCACGAACTCGTTCGGCTGGGAGATCTGGCCGGCCGCTCTGCATCGCCTCGTCACCAGGGTGGACCGCGACTACGGGCACCCGGTCCTGTACATCACCGAGAACGGCTGCGCCGACGGAACCGGCCCGGGCCCCGATGGCCGGGTGCACGACGTCAGCCGGCTGGACTACCTGGCCACTCACCTCGGCCAACTGGCCCGGGCGATGGACGACGGCTGCGACGTCCGCGGCTACTTCGCCTGGTCCCTCCTCGACAACTTCGAATGGGGCGCGGGCTACAGCCAGCGCTTTGGGATCGTGTGGGTCGACTTCGACGACGGCGAGCGTCGGATCGTCAAGGACAGCGGCCTGTGGCTGCGCGACCTGGTCGGCGGCGCTCCCCTCGACTACGACGACGCCCTCGCCTGATCGCGAGCCCGGCTGCAGACCTGACGTCACACCGCGCCCGGCTGAACCTTCCTTGTTTCATGACCCATCGTCGTGATCTGGGCAGTGGTGCTGCGCGGTTCCGAGTCTCGGCGCTGCTCGTGGCGGCCGCTCTGATCCTCAGCGCCTGCGGGGACTTGTCGAGACCAGCGACCGGGCCAGGCAGTCAGGCGCCAACGACTCTGCCAACGAGCGTCGCCTCGACGGCAGGTCCGACCGGGACGCCCGAAGCAAGCACATCGCCTGCGCCATCGCTCACGCCCTTGCCGACGCCGTCGCTCGTGTCCACACCGTCGCCGACGCCGTTGGCAACCCCCGGTGCGCCGGCTTCCTGTGCCCAGGCTGTTCTGACCGAGCTCACCGAGCCGCAACGGATCGGTCAGCTCTTCGCGCTCGGCCTGCGCAATAACCAGCTCGGGCCGGCCGAACGCAACGCGATCGAGATCGACCACGTCGGCTCGGTCTGGTTCACGGCCAAGACCTCGATTGGCGTGGCGGGCATCCGAGCCATCGCTGATGCGGTCCAGGCCGAAGCAAGCGGATCGGCCACCGGCAACGTCGGGCTGTTCGTCGCGGCCAACCAGGAGGGCGGGCTGGTCCAGGCGCTGCGCGGGCCGGGTTTCACGCTCATTCCCTCGGCTGTTGCCCAGGGCAGTTGGTCCATCCGTCGGCTCAGCGCGAGTGCCACGTTGTGGGGCCAGCAACTGACGGCGGCCGGAATCAACCTCGATTTCGCTCCGGTTGCTGACGTAGTGCCGCCCGGAACAGACGACACGAACCAGCCGATTGGCGTCCTCGAGCGGGAATACGGCCACGAT
>JBBRIV010000033.1:0-16560 GCA_038220425.1 Candidatus Limnocylindrales bacterium | reverse complement strand
TGGATACCTTCCGCGACGAGCCGCTGCCCGCGACGTCGCCGTTCTACGACCTGGACAACGTGATTGTCACGCCCCACACGTCGTGGTCCAGCGGCCGGGTGCTCGATCGGTCGGTTGAGCTGTTCTGCGCCAACCTGCGCCGATATGCCGCCGGCGAGCCGCTCGAGAACGTGGTCGACCCCGCCGCCGGCTACTGATCGAACGGCGATCGGCTCGATCGACGACAATCGGGTGGCATGCAGATCGCCATCGTCGGACTTGCCGGAGCGGGTAAGACCACTGTCTTCAATACGCTGACCCGGGGTCACGCCGAGACCGGTGGATTCGGTGGGATGCAGCTCAACGTCGGGGTGGTCAAGGTCCCCGACGTCCGGCTCGATCGGCTGGCGGTGCTCTTCAAGCCCAAGAAGATCGTCCAGGCCGACATCACCTACGCGGACCTGCCGGCTCCGCCCGCCTCCACCGACGGTCGGATCGGCGCCGAGGAGCTGCCCGCCGAGCACATCGCCCGGTTGCGCGATTCGGATGCCCTGCTCCACGTCGTGCGCGCCTTCGAGGACCCCACCGCCCCCCATCCCGACGGGTCGGTCGATCCCTGGCGTGACCTGGAGCGGCTCGACCTGGAGTTCATCCTGGCGGACCTGACCGTCACCGAGCGTCGCCTCGAGCGGCTCAAGGCCACCGGCCGCCACGGCACCTCGGCCGAGCGCGAGTCCAACGAACGCGAAGAGGCGATCCTGACCAGGCTCCACGCCGGGCTGGTCCAGGGAGCCCCGATCCGCGACATTGAGCTCAGCGTGGACGAGGAAAAGGCGCTCCGGGGCTTTCGTTTCCTGACCCAGAAACCGGTCCTGGTCCTGCTCAACGTCGGCGAGGCCGATATCGCTCGCGAGGCCGAGATCGTGGCCGGGATCGCAGGCCGCTACGAGCATCGGGAGGCGATCGTCGATGCCCTGTCGGCCCGGATCGAGATGGAGCTGGGCGAGCTCGAGCCCGACGAGGCCGCCGCGTTCATGGACGAGCTCGGGATCCACGGCTCCAGCCTGGACCGGGTGATCGCCCTGTCCTACCGACTGCTGGGCCTCGTCAGCTTCCTGACCGCCGGCCCCGATGAGGTCCGCGCCTGGCCGATCCCGTCCGGCTCAACGGCAGTTGATGCAGCCGGTGCGATCCACACGGACCTGGCCAAGGGCTTCATCCGAGCCGAGACGGTGGCCTACGAGGACCTGCTCGAGCTGGGGTCGATGGCCGAGGCCCGCAAGCACGGCCGCCTGCGCTCCGAGGGCAAGACCTACCTGGTCAAGGACGGCGACGTCGTCGAGATCCTCTTCAGCAAGTAGCCGCGGATGTCGGCATTCCTACGATGCCGCGCCCACCCTCACCGCCTTCGTCGCCAAGTGAGGATGAATGAATAGCCAAATCCGAAGCACGGGATTGCGATCACCAGCGGGTCGATCCCGAACACGCTCGGCCGAGCGCCATTGATATCCGGGCCGGTGTTGGCAACGATCATCAGAACGAAGGCGATCGCTATGAGTGGAGCGCCCAGTAGTAGATAGACCCGGTCGCGAAAAACCACCGTTACCTGGCCAAGGTCAGACGGCGCGATGCCAGCGGCAATCTAGACCTTTGAACCACCGGCCCCTCCTCGACATCCCATCCTCCTTCGAGCGCCCTAGTGATGAGCGGCTGAAGAGCCCCTCCAGGTGGATCTGGAGTTCGGCCGCAGTCGAAGGATCAAACTCGGAGAAGTAGCGAGCGGTGGCATGAACCCACTCCCCCCACGCTGGCGATTTTGCACAACGTCGGTTCAGCTCGGTGTAGAGTTCGTTCGTCTCGCGGTAATCCATGAGCTGTGTAACCTGCGGCACGAGTCGATCGGCCGCCGGAGACAACGTCGGGCGTCCCGCACCCAAATCCTGGCCGATCGAGTCGCGCGGCCTCCCATTCACACCCTAAGTCTGCGCCAGTGCGCGCATCTGTCGTTGCTCAATCGATTACGAGCGAAATGCTCGGTCGGACACATCATGAGATCCCGAAGAACCAAATCCAAAACAGTGCCATGGCGCAGCAGCCCGCCACACCGATCCCGCTCATCAGAAGTGTGAGCCCGCGAGGGAACCCAAGGAACCCTCTTCCGCCAGGACCTCGGGCGGCATGAAAGACGCGTGCCAGATAGATCCCGAGGAGGCCGAAATAGATCAGACCGGCCGCGAGGACCAAACCGATTTCCGCGTCCTCCTAATGCGGGCCGAGGAGTACCAGTCCGATGATGCATCCCGCGAACACAACGAATGAGCCATGAGCCACTCGTCGAGCCAGTTCGGTCCCCGATTCGGGCGACTGCGATAGGTAGGTCCGTCGCCACCGAGCCATGACATCGAGTGGGTTTCCTTCGCCAACGCCGCCTCGTACACGAACGGCCCACAGCATGAAGGTACCCACGTAGACGAGACCAGCGCCGGCCATGCCGAGTGTCAGGATCTGTTCGGTCGGACTCATGACTGCTACACCCAGTCCCGAAGGTCCTTCGGATGCAATTGAGGCTTGAAAGACCGTGAATTTACGGCGCGAGGCCCTTCCGAGGTCGTTAGTTCAGCTGGGGATCGCGGTTCGGCTTGAATTCGGCGATGACGGCCCGGTAGTCGGGCAGGTCATCCTCGTCGATGTCGTTTTCGTCGATGTCCTCGTCGCCCCAGTCGGGGCCCTTGTCGGCCGACTCGATCGGGGTCAGCTGGGTCTCCTCGTCTCTGAGGCTGACCAGGACCGAGGCGGTCAGGCGTTCGTCGTTGACCGTCGTGAAGCCCTGTTCCTCCTCGAGCACCCGAGCGACCGCTTCGATCAGCGTATTCTCGTCGTAGGAGTCGCGGACCTTGCGCATCGCCGCCCGCACGAGCTCGATGAATTCTTCCGGTTCGAAGGGCTCTTCGTGGACCAGGAGCAGGTCCGAGAAGACGTCCCCCTCGCCCTCATGGAGTTCGTAGAAGTACATGCCCTCACGATACCCCGACTCTGCCGAGCTTGACGTCGTCCATGTGGGCAACGTGGCCAAGGACATCGTGACGGACGATCCCCGCGGCTGGCGCCTTGGCGGCGGTGTGTCCTTTGCCGCCCTGACCAGCGCCCGGCTGGGCCTGCGCTCGGCGGCGATCATCGGCGTGGACGCGGTCACGCGCGAGGCGCGCGAGCTTGATCTCCTGCGCGATGCCGGGGTTGCGATCCAGCTGGTGGACGTGGGCCAGAGCCCGTCGTTCGACAACGCCGAGGGACCGGCCGGCCGTCGCCAGGTGTGCCTCGCGCCCGGGCAGCCGCTACCGGTGGTCCCGTTCCCGGATTCGTGGGCTGCCGCGCCGGTCTGGCTGGTGGTACCCGTGGCCGACGAGACCCGGCCAGCCTGGGCCGCAGCCGTCCCAGCCAGCGCCCGCCTGGCCCTCGCCTGGCAGGGGCTCATCCGGATCCTGGTTGCGGACACGCCAACCGGTCGCCGAGCGCCCATCGACACGCCCCTGGTCCGCCGGGCGGACCTGGTCTCGGTGAGCCGCCATGACCTGGTTCCCGGAGCGACCCTGGATCAGCTCACGGCGCTCCTTCGACCGGGCGCTGAGCTGCTTGTGACCGAGGGCGTGTCGGGCGGGCTCCTCGTCAGGACGACCGAATCCGGGCCGCCTCAGACCATGCGCTATCGCTCGCTGCCGGCCCGCCAGGTCGACCCAACCGGCGCCGGTGACGTGTTCATGGCGGCCTACGTCGCGGGTTCGGTGGTCAACCCCGCTGGCCCAGGCGATGACTGGCCGCTCGACGTTGTGGTCCGCTGGGCCGTGGCCGGCAGCGCCTTGGCGGTGGAAGGCCTGGGGCTCGAGGGGATCCCGACCCGGCCGGAACTGCTTGCCCGGCTGGCACGCGAATCGCCAGGCTCGCTCGTTGAGCCCGTGCCGGCGGGAGAGCCTGCTCTCTAGGCGGGCACCTTCATCCGCCGGCTCAGCCGGATTCGACGCCGGCCGAGGTCCGCTTCCACGAGGCGCAACGGTCGTCCGAGCATCCGCGAGCGCTGGGCCAGCCGATCGGCTGCCGCACATGCGTTGAGTGCGCCGGCCGGGTCCCGCTCGCGATGCTCAAGGCACTTGGCGACCTCGATCCAGGCGATCGCTGCGTCGTGACCGCCGGCGTGGGCCACGTCCTGCCAGGCCTCGAGTGCTTCGCGATGGCGGCCCAGCCGGCGCAGCAGCCGGGCCCGCTCGACCAGGATCTCGAGCCGGGCAGGCGTGGATGGCAGGGGACCGGTGTCGTCGGCTCGGGCGGTCAGGATCGTCGACCACGAGCGCTGGATCGGCCCGGGGCCCACTGCAACCGGGGCCCGCGCCGGGCCCTCCAGTGCCGCATCAAGGCAGTCGAGCGCGTCACGGTCGCGCCTGGAGCGGCGATACGCCCGGGCCAGCCCGAACAGGTCCCCGGCCGGTGCCGAGCGACGCTCGCGCGTTCCCCCAAGCTGCTGCTCGGCATGGGCCATCAGCCGGGCCAGTGATCTGACGTCCTCGTGGTTGTGGCGGACGACTTCGCTGATCGGCGCGATCGGGCCGCCCCGGAGCATCTCCAGGTAGCGTCCCGGGATCTCCCAACCCTCGATGTCACGGCCGCGCCGAACTCCGAGCAGGGCGGTCTCGACGGTCTTCAGTCGCGCGTCGGTCATTCGGTGCCGGAACACCCGCCGGACGAAGGGCAGGAGGTCCAGGTGGCCGGCCAGGGCGGGCGGTGGGCGGCGGTTCAACCGGAAGCGGGTCACGAGCAGTGGCCAGTCGAAGCTGCGGCCGTTGTACGTGACGAGCCAGGCGTTTGCCGGGAGCAAATCAGCGAGGGCGTCGAGGAAGGCAGTCTCGCCAGCCTGGTCCGGCAGCAGGAGCTGGACCTGGCGAAACGCGTCGCCTTCCCACCAGCCCAGGCCAATCAGGAAGGCCAGCGTCCCGGCCCCCGTCGCCAGGCCGGTGGTCTCGGTATCCAGGCAGACCAGGGGCACGTCCGGCCCGGGGTGCCCGGGCAGGCCTGCGCTCCGGTCACGGTCGATGGGCAGCTGGATCGAGGCCGGTTCGATCCTGACGTACCCGCCACCAGGTCCCCGGACCCAGCTCCCATCGAGGGCCTGGGCCAGGCGCTCTGCCCGTTGCTCGGCTGAACGGGTCAGCGGCGCCCAGGCTGGCTCGCCGCCGGCCGGACCCGATCCTTCGTGGACGGCCGCCTCCCGGGACAGGCGCAACCGATCCAGGCGGCGTTCGAGGAGACTCGCCTGGTTCACGATCAGGGGACTACCACGCCGCCACCCACCGTCACCGGCTGGGCGGCGCCGAGGGTCGTCAGCAGGCGGATTGCCAGCGCCCGAACGTTGATCCCTGGTTCGAGCCGGGGACCCGTGCAGCTGGGGCAGCCCTCGTCGCAGGCGCAACCAGCGATCAGCTCTGCCGCGCCGGCGATCAGCTCATCGGTCCGGCCAAAGAGGCGTTCGGCCAGGCCGACACCGCCCGGCACCGTCTCGTAGAGGTAGATGGTGGGTGCCTCGTGATGGGGCGAGCGAACCTGGCAGACCAGGCCAAGGTCGGCCGGCGAGACCATCAGCAGGAAGCTGGCCACGGCCTGGATGGCCCGCCCGGCACCGACGAGCGCCACGTCGAGCTCATTCCGCCGCCAAGTCCCGCCCGGACCGGTGGTCACGATGGCCGGATCCAGGGTCAGCCACGCGGCCGTGGTCTGGAGCTCGATCTCGGGCAGGTGGATCCGGCCCCAGCCCAGGTTCTCGTTGGTGATGAATTTCAGCTTCTTGTAGATCGTGGCCAGGCTCGCGACCATCACCTCGCCGTGTTCGCGGGTGCCGCCGGGCAGGGCAGCGCTGGCGAAGACATCGAGGGGCTTGAGGGTGACCGCCACGTCGGCCTGGGTGTAGTGGTCCACATCGACCCGCCGGACATACGCCTTGCGCTCGTCCCAGTCGAGCCGGTCGACATGAAACTGGGCCGATTCATGGAGGTAGATCGCGTCCTCGTGGACGGCCGTCTGGGCGCCGAACAGGTCGACCTCGCCGATCACCCTGGGACGATCCGGGGTGGTATCGATGATCACCACGTTCTCGCTGGCGGCCGTCCGCAGGGAGATCGCCGAGGCCGGGAAGTTCTCACTTGACCAGTACCAGCGGCCATCGGCCGCCTGGCGGACGTGATGCTCCTCGGCCAGGAAGGCCAGCAGGTCGTCGGCCGGCCCCGGCCCGAACACTTCGCCGGGTTCGAACGGGAGCTCGAAGGTGGCCGCCTTCAGGTGGGCCAACAGGATGTGCAGGTTGTCGGGGTCGAGGCGGGCCTCCTCGGGGGCACCGTTCAGCAGGAAGTCCGGGTGGTGGATGACGTACTGGTCCACCGGTGATCCGCTGGCGATCACCACCGCCACGCTCATCCCGCTGCGCCGGCCGGCCCGGCCGATCTGCTGCCAGGTCCCTGCTACCGAGCCCGGATAGCCGGCGATGATCGCGGCATCAAGCCGGCCGATGTCGACGCCCAGCTCGAGGGCATTGGTGCTGACCACGCCCAGGACCTCGCCGCTGCGCAGGCCCTGTTCGATCGAGCGCCGTTCGGTGGGCAGGTAGCCGCCTCGATAGCCGCGCACCCTGGAGCGTGGTCCGGCATGCTCGCGGAGTGCTTCACGCAACCCCGTGAGGAGGAGCTCGACCGCCGTCCGGGAGCGGCCGAAGACGATCGTCTGGCGGCCCGCTCGGAGGAACGGCAACGCCCAGCGGTTGGCCAGAGTCAGGGCCGAGCCGCGCGCGCCGGTTGCGGCATCGAGGAGTGGCGGATCGACCAGGAGCAGGTGGCGTTCACCGGAGGGGGCCCCGTTCTGGTCGACGAGCTGGGGCGTTCGGCCGGTCAGCGTGCTGGCCAGCTCGAGCGGGTTCCCGATCGTGGCCGAACAGCACACGATCACCGGGTGTGAGCCGTAGTGGGCGCACAGTCGGAGGAGGCGGCGCAGGACGTTGGCGACGTGGCTGCCGAAGACGCCCCGGTAGGTGTGCAGCTCGTCGACCACGATCACCTGGAGCTGCTCGAACAGCTGGAACCACTTCGTGTGGTGGGGCAGGATCGCCGCATGGAGCATGTCCGGGTTGGTCACGACAACCTGGCCGGCCGTGCGGATTGCCGAGCGAATCGGCGCCGGCGTATCGCCGTCGTAGGTGGCGGCTGCCACGTCCAGGCCGGATAGCTGGGCGAGGGTGCTGAACTCGGTCACCTGGTCCTGGCCGAGCGCCTTGGTTGGAAACAGGAACAGCGCCCGGGCCGATGGATCCGCCGCCAGGGCCTGCAGGACCGGCAGCGTGTAGCACAACGATTTGCCCGAGGCCGTGGGCGTCACGACCACCACGTCGCGCCCGGCATGAACCGCCTCGATCGCCTCAGCCTGGTGGGTATAGAGCTGGCTGATGCCGCGCTGCGCCAGTCCAGTACTGATTCGCGAGTCGAGCCAGCTGGGCAGGGGAGCGGTCCGGGCGGCCCGTGCCGGGATCAACTCGTGGTGGATGACCCCCCGAGCCATCGATGGTTCAGCCAGCAACTCGTCCAGGACCGCGTCCACCGTTGCCGGAGCGTAGGTTCGCATGGGTCTCCAAATGGAACGGACGTACGAAACACCGGGAGTCTAGCAGGCACGATCGCGTGCAGTCGTGTCAGCTCGCCTGTCACGGACGTGCACGGATTTGCGTTTGACATGTCAGCTGCCGGTAGCTACGCTGCGCGGAATGACCGAACGCCCGGACGACCCGCGCGACCTGCCCGACGATCAGTTCGGCGGCTTCGAGGACGACGTCGAGTCCGGGCCTGGAATGCTCGCCCGCGGTCGCGACCTGGCCGGCCTGTCAGTCGCCGGGATCACCCGTCGCCGGATCGCGATCCTGCTCAGCGCGCTGCTGTCCGCCTGGATCGTGCTCGCCCTGTCGCGCCAGGTGGGCGACGCTGCCGACGCGACCAATCGGGCCAACCAGCTCAACCGGGACAACCAGGCACTGACTGCCCAGATCCAGACCTTGACCGAGGAGCGGATCCTCATCCAGCAGCAGGCGTACATCGAGATCGAGGCCCGGGCCCACGGCCTGGGCGGTCGCCAGGAGCATCCGTTCACGCTGGCCGCCAATGCCTCGCCGCTGCCAGCCGATGCCCCCGGCAGCGCGTCGGCTGCGCTGGGCGCGACCGCCACCCATCGTGCCCCGATCGATGCCTGGCTCGATCTGCTCTTCGGACCCGGCCACTAGGTTTCGCCTGGCGGCCCCCTGAGCTGGGTCGGTCGTGCATCATCCGCTGATGCCCGAACGTACCCTGTCCGCCGCCCAACTCTCCCGCGCGACGCTCGCCCGGCAACTCCTGCTCGAGCGGGTCGCACTCGACCCGATCACGGCCATCGAGCGCCTCGTCGCCCTGCAGGCCCAGGAGGCTGCCTCGCCCCACCTCGCTCTGTGGACCCGCCTCGAAGGGTTTGAGGCAGCCCACCTGAACGCGGCGTTCGACGCACGAGAGGTGGTCAAAGGCACGTTGTTGCGGGTGACCCTGCACGCGGTCAGTGCCCGCGACTACCTCAGGTTCTGGCCCGGCCTGGCCAACAGCCTGCGCCAGTGGCGTGCCCCGGTGGTTCGCCAGTTCGACCTGGGTTCCCAGATGGAGGTCCTGGCGGCGCAGGCCGCGGCGTTCGCCGCCGAGCCACGGACCGGGATCGAGCTGCGCGATCACCTGCCGGCGCTCGAGCTCGGCCAGGGTCCGGCCGGCCAGTCCGACAGCTGGTGGGCAGTTCGACCGGTCCTGCCGATGCTGATGGCTCCCGGTGAGCGCCCATGGTCGTTTGGCCGGCGGCCCAGGTTCGTGTCGGCCCAGGCCTGGCTGAAGGCCGAGCTGGCGGCCGAGGCCGAGGGTCTGGAGCACCTGGTCGGTCGGTTCCTGGCGGGCTTCGGTCCGGCCGGCGTCGATGACCTGCACAAGTTCAGCCGGATCCGGATCTTCGAGCTGCGCGCGGCCCTGGAGCGGATGGCCGATCGCCTGGTCACCTACCGAGACGAGCGTGGCCGGCTCCTGTACGACGTTCCGGACGGCCTGCTGCCGCCTGCCGACACCCCGGCACCGGTGCGCTTCCTGCCGATGTGGGACAGCCTCCTGCTCGCCTACGTCGATCGCAGCCGGGTGCTGCCCGACGCATACCGGAACGACGTGATCAAAGTCAATGGCGACTTCATGGCGTCGTTCCTTGTCGATGGCCTGGTGGCCGGCCTGTGGCGAGCCGACCTCGTCGACGGCCGGTCCCGGGTGACGGCCCTGCCGTTCGCGCCGCTGGCCCCGGCGGTCGAGCTGGAGCTGGCCGAGGAAGCGGCGCGCCTGGAGCGATTCATCGAGCCGCTCGAACCGGCGGTGTACGGACGCTACGCGAAAACGTGGTTGTCGCCCGAGCGCACCGCGAAACCCCCCAATTGAGGGTCGCCGGGACGTATCCTTGCCCGGATGAGCGGGTATGAGGGCGAAGAGGGACCACGGTTCGGGCCACTGCGGCCGGGCCGCGGACTCACGATTCCCGCCGATCCATTGTCGCCCGACGAGAGCGTCCCGGATTTCGAAGACGCCCCGGCTTCATTTGGCCTGGGATCGGTCGCCGCCTGGCTGGCTGCCGGGATTGCCTCGGTCAGCGCGGCCGCCTTGCTCCTGGCCATCTGGGCCGGATCGTCGGATGCCGCCAGCCAGACCACGAGCAGCGTCGTCGTGGCCGTCAGCTGGGTGGGCCTGATGCTCGTGATCCTGGCTCGTGACCATGGCCGGGCACTGCGCGTGTTCAACGTGCTGGCACTGCTCTGTTCGCTGGCCTTCGTGGCGATCGTGATCCTGGTCATCATCCAGTTCCTGCGCCTCGCCGGCGAGTCCTGAACCCAGGCGTTGCCACTTGCCGGTGATGGTTTGCGGTACCATCCCCGACCGGAGCTGGCCTTGGCGGAGTAGCTCAGTGGTAGAGCAGGGGACTCATAAGCCCTTGGTCGCAAGTTCGACTCTTGCCTCCGCTACCAATCCTCAGCCAGCCCCTGATGCGACTGCCTGAGCGCCCGGCGCTCCGTCGCACAGCCTCCCGCCAGGGCATCCACCCGAGCCCGGCACCCGTACCAACGGTGTGACTCGTTGACCGACTGGCCAGCGGGCGCGGATCGAGGCGACCGGTATACTCAATTCGAGGCTGGCGCTCGGTCGTCGGCCGAAGAAATCGGAGGCTCTCAGTTGAACGCAAAATTTGCCCGCAACGGCATCGTGATGCTCGTCCTCGTGGTGGGGACGCTCGTGCTGTTGTGGGAGCTGCTTGGCCAGACGAGTACGGCCAGTAACACCGCCTATTCGGAATTCCTGAACAAGGTCCAGGCCGGCGCCGTTGCGTCGGTCGTCCAGGAGCAGTCCACCCTGACCGTGACGCCCAAGGACGGCGCAGCCGTCTACACGGTGACGGTCCCCGGTCTTCTCAACAACGTTCTCCAGGACGTGCGTGCCGCGGAGAAGGCAGGCAACGTGACCACCCAGGCCGTGGTCGGGGCGAAGGATGCTCCGGACACCTCGTGGATCGGGTTGCTTGTGACCGGCCTCTTCCCGTTGATCCTGATCGTCGGGTTCATCCTGTTCATGATGCGCCAGGCCCAGGGGACCAATAACCAGGCCCTCAGCTTCGGCAAGAGCCGGGCCCGGATGTTCCTGGGCAACAAGACCGTCGTGACGTTTGCCGACGTGGCCGGCGTGGACGAGGCCAAGATGGAGCTCCAGGAAGTCGTGGAGTTCCTGAAGTTCCCCGAGAAATTCAACTCGCTCGGCGCGCGCATCCCGCGCGGCGTGCTCCTGGTCGGACCTCCGGGCACGGGCAAGACGCTGATGGCCCGCGCCGTCGCCGGTGAGGCGGGTGTTCCGTTCTTCAGCATCTCGGGCTCTGAATTCGTCGAGATGTTCGTGGGCGTTGGTGCCAGCCGGGTGCGCGACCTGTTTGACCAGGCCAAGCGCAATTCGCCGTGCATCGTGTTCGTCGACGAGATCGACGCGGTCGGCCGCCAGCGCGGTGCCGGCCTGGGTGGCTCGCACGACGAGCGCGAGCAGACCCTCAACCAGATCCTGGTCGAGATGGACGGCTTCGACACGAACACCAACGTGATCGTGGTCGCCGCCACCAACCGACCCGACGTCCTGGACCCGGCGCTCCTCCGGCCCGGCCGGTTCGACCGCCAGGTGATCCTCGATCGGCCCGACATGAAGGGCCGCACGGCGATCCTCAAGGTCCACACCAAGGGCAAGCCGCTGGACAAGGGTCTCGAGGTCGAGGGCATCGCCCGCCAGTCGCCCGGCTTCTCCGGCGCCGACCTGGCCAACCTCGTCAACGAGGCGGCCATTCTCGCCGCGCGGCGCAATAAGAAGGTCATCGGGATGTCCGAGTTCCAGGAGGCGCTCGAGCGGATCGTGGCCGGCCCGGAGCGGCGCAGCCGGGTGATCTCGGATGCCGAGAAGAAGATCATTGCCTACCACGAGGGCGGTCACGCGGTCGTCATGCGCGTCCTGCCCAAGTGCGACCCCGTCCAGAAGGTCACGATCATCAGCCGGGGCATGGCCCTCGGTTACACGATGGGCGTGCCCATGGAAGATCGCTACCTCAAGTCCAAGACCGAGTTCGAGGACCAGATTGCCGGCCTCCTGGCGGGCAATGCCTCCGAGCGGATCGTCTTCGGCGACACGACCACCGGTGCCAGCAATGACATCGAAAAGGCGACCGACCTGGCTCGCCGGATGGTCACCGAGTACGGGATGAGCGAGAAGCTCGGACCGTTGTCCTTCGGCAAGCGCGAGGAGATGATCTTCCTCGGCCGAGACCTCGGCGAGCAGCGCAACTACTCGGACGAAGTCGCCAAGCAGATCGACGAGGAAGTCCGGGCGATCATCGACCGGGCCTACGAGCGAGCGTACGAGGTCCTTACCTCCAACCGCGAGCGACTCGATCGGCTGGCCGCCAAGCTCGTGGCCGAGGAAACCGTTGACTCGGAGGGCTTCGAGGCGCTCTTCGCCGACCTGCCCCCCAAGACCGACGTCCGGACCCACGGCTCGATCGTGGCCCCGGGTGACAATGGACCGGCGGTCGAACCGTCGCCCATGCCGATCTGACCCTGATCCTCCAGAGCACCGGAACGGGCGAGCCCAGGCGGCTCGCCCGTTCCGATTCTGGCGGCCCTACACTGCCTCGACCAGCCAATCCATTCGCCGCAGGGTCCCATCACGACGATGACTGACGACTTCGAAACGTACCTGGCGGCCAACGCGGATCGTCGCCTCGCCTCCTACCTCGAGTTCCTCAGGATTCCCAGCATTTCAGCCCAGCCGGAGTACGCCCCGGCCTGCCGGCAGACCGCTGAGTGGATCGCCGGCCAGCTCGGCGAGATCGGCGTCGAGCACGTTGAAGTCTCGGAGACCGGTGGCCACCCGGTCGTGTACGGCGACTGGCTCCACGCGCCGGACGCTCCCACGGTGCTCGTCTACGGCCACTACGACGTCCAGCCAATCGACCCGATCGAGCTGTGGGAGACGGCGCCATTCGAGCCATTCGTCAAGGGCGACCGGGTGATCGGACGGGGTTCGGCCGACGACAAGGGCCAGATCCACATTCACCTGCGGGCGACCGAGGCGCTCCTGGCCACCCGGGGTGCGCTGCCGGTGAACCTCAAGTTCGTGTTCGAAGGCGAGGAGGAATCGAGCTCGATTCATCTCGACGCCTGGCTGGAAGCAAACAAGGACCGGTTGACGGCCGACGTCGCCGTGATCAGCGACACTGGCTTCTTCGATGGCAACGTGCCCGCGATCACGGTTGGCCTGCGCGGGATCTGCTACCTCCAGGTGGACGTGACCACCACCACCGTGGACCTCCACTCGGGCAGTTTCGGGGGCGCGGTCCAGAACCCCGCCAATGCCCTGGCCCAGATCATCGCGGCCCTCAAGGGACCCGACGGCCGGATCCGGGTGCCCGGTTTCTACGACGACGTGGTGGCCTTGACCGCAACAGACCGAGCGGCCTTTGCGGCGTTGCCCTTCGACGAGGACGCCTACCGGACGTCGCTGGGCCTGCCGGCCCTGGTTGGCGAGGCGGGCTACTCCACCCTCGAGCGGCGCGGCGGCCGGCCAACCCTGGACGTGAACGGGATCTGGGGCGGGTTCCAGGGCGACGGCGGCAAGACGATCATCCCAGCCCATGCCCACGCCAAGATCAGCTGCCGGCTGGTGACGGCCCAGGACCCGGGCACGATCTTCGAGCTGCTCCGGGCGTTCATCCTGGAAGTGGCTCCACCCGGCTGTACGGTCCAGGTCCAGAGCCTGGGCGGTGGCCGGCCCAGCCTCACCCCGATCGAACATCCCGCCACCCAGGCCGCGGCGCGCGCCCTCGAGGCCACCTTCGGCGTGGCGCCCGTATACATCCGGGAGGGCGGTTCGATCCCCGTCTGCGCCAGCTTCGAATCGATCCTGGGCCTGCCGGTCGTGCTCCTTGGCTTCACCCCGCCCGACGATAACGCCCATGCCCCCAATGAGTCGATGTCGCTGCCCAACCACGAGACCGGGATCCGGACCGTGGCAGCCTACTGGGACGAGCTGGCCCGCCTTCCCCGCTGAGCGGCCCATCACTGTGCAGAAATGTGGGGTCTGGACCGGTGATTTGAGGCCTTCCGGGTGCTAGGATGCGGGAACTGTCAGCACCGGGAGGATCCATCCGCGTGAGCACCGAAGCAGCCGAGCCGGCCATCACCCAAAAAGGCGTGTGGCGACTCGAGACACCCAACGGCAGCATGGCGCCCCGATCGGCGCTGGATGTGCTCGTCGACCTCAACGATCGCGTCACGAGCGGGAAGATTGGCGAGTTCCAGCCGATTCCGCTCGGGTTCACGCCGCTCGACAAGACCATCGGGGCCGGCTTGCGGCCCGGTGAGCTCCTCCTGATCGGGGGCGCCCAGGGAACCGGCAAGACCACCATGGCCCTCCAGATGGCCCGCAACGTGGCCTCGGCCGGCCAGGCCAACGTGCTCTACATCTGCTTCGAGCACGAGGAGCAGTACCTCCTCAACCGGATGATCGCGATGGAGTCGGCTCTCGCCCACCTGCCCCACAAGACCGGCGCGATCAAGATCCAGGACGTCCGCAAGGAGATCCTCGGATCGTGGCTGGCCGAGGGCCAGTCGGGCACCCAACTGGCCAACAACCCGCGCCTGCGACCGTCGCTCGACCGGATCGCGCGCTACGGCCAGAACCTGTTCCTGCTGCGCGGCTCGCAGACGGCCAGCACCGTGGACAACATCCGCAACCTCGTCCGCCAGCACCGGGAGCTGTCGGGCGACCGGCGCCTGATGGTGATCGTCGACTACATGCAGAAGGTCCCGGTCATCCCCGAGCCCCCGACCGAGTCCGAGAAGGTCACCTACGTGGTCAACGGCCTCAAGGACATCTCGCTGTCCGAGGACGTGCCGATGATCGCGATCGTGGCGGCCGACAAGGAGGGCCTCAAGGCCGCCCGCCTGCGCAACCACCATCTGCGCGGCTCGTCGGCGATCAACTTCGAGGCCGACATCATCCTGATCCTCAACGAGAAGTACAACGTCGTGGCCAAGGTGAACATCGAGTTCAACCCGTACCAGGCGCAGCGCTTCCGTGACTGGGTCATCGTGTCGGTCGAGAAGAACCGCGGCGGCCAGGACAACGTGGACCTGGAGTTTGAGAAGCACTTTGAGTTCTCCTGCTTCGATCCGAGCGGTCGGACGGTCCAGGAGAAGCTGATCGAGGAGCGGCTCTATAACGACTGACCAGGGCGCCGGCAGCCACCCGTTTCCGGCGATCGTCGAGATCGTCGTCGAGATCCCCCGGGGCAGTCGCAACAAGTACGAATTCGACGAGGAGGCCGGTGTCTTTCGGCTCGACCGCGTCCTGTCGTCGGCCGTCTACTACAACTTCGACTACGGCTTCATCGAGGCCACCCGGGCCGGCGATGGCGATCACACCGACGCGCTGCTCCTGATCGACGAACCCACCTTCACCGGCTGCCGGGTCTGGGGCCGGCCGATCGGGCTGCTCGAGATGCACGACGACAAGGGTCCCGACTTCAAGATCCTGTGCGTCGCCGTGGGCGACCCGCACCAGGCCCACGTGGACAGCCTTGACCAGGTCCGGCCTCATCGCCTGGTCGAGATCCGCCACTTCTTCGACACCTACAAGCTGCTCGAGGCCAAGGAGACCGACGTCATCGGCTGGCGCGATGCCGGCTACGCACGGAAGGTCCTGCTGGCCGATCGCGAGCGCTATCGCGGGGAGATCTCGGCCAAAGCCGCGCGCGGGTGACCGAGCCAGGACGGCGTCGATTCCGGCCTGTGCCGGACGAGCTGGAAGGTCCACGCCTGTTTGTTGCCGTGCCCCTGCCCGGCCCGGCCCTGCTTGCCGTCGAGGCGCTGGTCGCGGGGGTCCGGCTGGCCCCCGAACCGGGTCCGGGCCAGCGTCGTGATCCCGCCGATGTGCGCTGGGTCCGGATGGACGGGCTCCATGTCACCCTGCGCTTCCTGGGCCCGACCGATGCGGACCGCCTGCCCGATGCGCGGGCCGCCATTGCGGCTGCCGCCAGTGGCGTGGCGCCCTTCGAGGTCAGCCTGGCCGGCGCGGGCGTCTTCCCCGAGTACGGCCGCCCGCGGGTCCTGTGGCTGGGACTGGAACGGGGACTCGCCGCGCTCGATGCCCTCGCCGGACGCCTCGGCCAGGCCCTGGCCGAACAAGGCTGGCCCCATGACGATCGCCCGGTCCGGCCGCACCTGACCGTGGCCCGCAGCGATGGTGTTGTCGCCGGTCCGCTCGTGGCCGGCCGGCTGATTGCCGCCGCTCGGGACCTTGACCTGACCTGGACCGCGGATCGAGTCGTGCTCTACGAGAGCCAGACCGGCGGTGGCCCGGCCCGCTACGTGCCATTGCTCGATGTTCCGCTGGTCGAGGACGGCTCCGGCCACTCGGGGTAGGATCAGCCCGTGCCCAGACTTGCCTGCCGCTCATGTGGACGGCAGATCTATGCCACGGCGCCCCTCGAGTCGCTCTTCGCCGAGGAACGCCGCTGTCCGCGCTGCGGGGCAAATCTGAACGACGACCGGCGGGCGGACGAGCGGCGCCTGGCTGCCCGCCGCCAGAACCCGGCGGCTGAACCTGGGCCGCCGGCCACCGGCGAGCAGCGCACTGAGGAACGGCGCAAGGGTTCCCGGCGCAAGGACGGCCCCAAGAACTCCAAGCCGGGCGGCGACCGAGCCGGCTGGATCGACTAGGTCCGCAGCTTGCGTCTGGCGATCCTCGGCGTCGGCTTGATCGGTGGTTCGATCGCGCGCGCCGTCCGGGCTGCTCGATCGGCTGGGGGGGATGACCCGTTTGAGTCGATCACGGGCTGGAGCCCCACCGGCCGGGGATCGGCTGCGGCGCTGGCCGACGGCCTGATCGACAAGGTCGGCGGGTCGCTCGCCGGAGCTGTCGAGGATGCCGACCTGGTCGT
>JBBRIV010000032.1:0-16577 GCA_038220425.1 Candidatus Limnocylindrales bacterium | reverse complement strand
CGGTCCCCGAGCTGCCGCCACGCCGGGCCAGCGATAGAGCAGGTGGTCGCCCAGCCAGATCGCGTCGAAGCCCACCTCCTCGATCCGGCGGGCCATCGCCAGCTGCTCGGGCCAGCGCACGACCCGCTCCACCTCGGGCAGCTGGACGCCAACCTTCAGCGGCCGGCTCACGAGGCGTTGAGCAGGGCGAGCACGTCGGCGGCGGCCGCGCTGCCGTCGGCGAGGCCGACCTGGCCGGCGGCGGGGACGTGCTGGGGATCCATCAGGTTGAACCCGGTCGACTCCAGGAAGGCCTGGTCAGGCAGGATGACCTTGATCCGGGCGCCGGCGCTACGGGCGGGTTCGAGCTCCTCAGCCAGGCGCCGCCGGCTAATCCCGCCAACTCGGAACGGGGCGACGACCAGGATCTGTCGGGCTGGACCTGCCACGTCCGCATTCGTGGTCGAGCGCAGGCCGCCGTCCACCCACAGCCGGCCGTCGAGCGGAACCGGCGGGAACCAGCCGGGGATGGTGCAACTCGCGGCCACCGCGTCAACCAGGGGCACCCCGGAGCCGGCGTCGAAGGTCCGGAAGGCACCGTCCTGGGCGTCGACGGCCGTGACCACCAGGTTCGCCGGCCAGCTCTCGAGGCCGATCGTCGCGCCGACCCGGGCCAGCCACGGCTCCAGCGCGACCGTGGGTGCCGCCAGGGCAATCCGGCCAAGCTCAGCCCGCGCCGCCTGGCTCATCGCTTCATCGGGCCAGTGCGCGTTCACCTGGGCGATAAGCGCTGCTGACGGTTGCCGAATTGGATCCAGGTCGGCGGCCGGGTCCGGCGCCAGGAGGCGTTGGCCGGCTGCCCCAAGCGGCACGCCGGATCCGAGCAGGGCGCCCACGATCGCGCCGGCCGACGTGCCCACGATCCGCCCGGCGCCGGCCAGATCGACGCCTCCGGACTGGAGGCCGATCAGCACGCCCAGCTCCCAGGCGATGCCCACCGTGCCACCGCCGGCCAGGACGATGGCCAGGCCCGAGCTGGGGCGGTCGGCCGGGTCGCCCGGCTGGCGCACTGGATCGACTCCTGTCAACGGCCCGGACACGTCGGGAGTGTACCCGTCTGCCCTGCACCGGGACGCCGTGGGCGGACCTTGGACCTCCCCTCGAGCAAACCTTCGTGCCCTGTCGAATGACCGCCCGGGCAGCGCACGATGGGCTCGACCAGATCGCTCCGAGGGCACGATGTTCATCGACTTCACCGGCTTTGCCGGCGACTGCCTGATCAATGGAAAACTCGACCTGCGGGCGCCCCGGCTGACCGATCAGCTAAACGCCGACCCGCTGGTTCGACTCGTCGACGTTGAGCTCGAGGACCTCGGCGACGGCCGCCGGGTCGTCTCACCCGAGTTCACCATCGAACGCAGCCAGCTGTGCGCCGTCCGGGTGACCGGGCCGCGTGGCTCGCGAGCGCTCCGGATCGCCACCGCCCCCCATCGCCTGCGGGCCCAGATCGGCCCGTACACGGTCCTTGGCCGGCTGCACGAGCCGGTCGGCATGGACGCTCTGGCCACGTTCGAGCAGCGCGACCTGATGGTGCCCCTGACCGACGCCACGATCGCGTTCATGGTCGGCGGGATCCTGGATGTCCGCGACTGGACCACCCTGGTGATCAACCGCGAGCTGGCCAGCTGGTACCGGGCCGTGGACGGTGATGAAGAGCCGACCGGTCTACCCCAGACTGCGGCCGACCTGGCCCCGGTGGCCGGGCCGCGCGACGGCGTCCTGACCCTACAGGCCGGCGATCGACCGCGACGGCATGCGGGGACCACGCCGCGCGGGCCCAAGTCCCGGTAGGTCGCGCGACCCGAGCTCCAGCCAGCGCACGACCCGGCCGCGCTGGCCCCGCCACGGCTCGAGCAGCTCGAGCATCCGGGCATCGTCGCCGTTGGGCTCGCCGGCCAAAACCCAGCACACGAGACGGGGCAGGTGGTAGTCGCCGACGCTGACGGCGTCCGGATCAGCCAGGGCAATCCGGCCTACTTCGGCCGCCGTCCAGGGCCCGATCCCGGGGATTGTCTGTAACCTGCGGCCGGCCTCGGCAGGCTCGATCCCGGTCAGCGCCTCGAGCCGGCCGGCCGAGCCGGCCAGGCGTTTGAGCAGCTCGGCTCGTCGGCGCTCGAGACCCAGCGGGTGGAAGGCGTAGTAGGGCAGCGCAGCCAGGCGCCCCGGTGCTGCCGGCAGGCGCAGGCCAAGCGGTCCCGGCGCCGGCTCACCATGGGCCTGGATCAGCGCCCGGTACACCCGGCGCGCCTCGTCGCCGGTGATCTTCTGCTCCAGGATCGCCGGCACGAGGGCCTCCAGCACGGCCTCGGTCCGCCCGAATCGGACGCCGGCGTAGCGCCGCGCCAACTCATCCAGGAGTTTGTGCTGGGGCTGGAAGTCGAGCGGCCGATCAGCCAGGCCAAGGAGTTCCGGCGCATGGGCCACCGCCCAGCTCGCCCCGGGACCCCAGGCTCGAACGCGGACCACCTGGCCGAGCACGGCCAGTTCCTCACTTACCGGGCCGTGAGGCGTCCGGGTGGCCCGCTGGACCCGATCCACCTCGAGCCGGATCGTCGGGTCGCCGTGCCCGCGCTGGAGCGCGCCGAGCGTTCGGCCAAGGTTGAAGGCGCCCTCGATCGGGAAGGTTGCCTCGTGGTCCGCCGGTTCGTTCGTGTGATCTCTCCTCGGCGGGCATGGTAGCGTCCGCCATCGAATGGACCGTCACTCAGCCTTCAACCGGCGCCGTCCGGGCCCGGCCGTTGTCCTTGCGCTGGCCGGATTGCTCAGCGCCGGCCTGCTGGCCGCCTGCGGGTCGAGCAGTAGCTCGCCCAGCGCGGCGCCCGGCTCGATGCCGGTGACCTTCGTGTACACGACCGACGGTCTGGCCGCTGGAACCGCCCACACCACCCACCTGCAGGTGCTCGATGGGCGAAACCTGCTGGTTGGCGAGCTGACCCTGAAGACGGTCGGAACGGTCGACACGGGCAGCCTGGCCCTGCTCCCGGGCAACTACTCGGCGATCTCCTGGGACGAGCAAGCGGCCTCACCCAAGCCCGTGATCTCCACCAAATGCGGATCGCCGTTCACGGTCGATCCCGGCCAGGCCCTGCTCGTCACGATCACGTCAGCGCGGCTGGGCGCCTGCCTGACCGACACCCTCGAACCGAACGCCTCGCCGTCGCCGTCCTAGGGCTTCGCCGGCGGCTTGCTCGCCGCTCGCCTGAAGGCGCGCCGCCGGGCATCGTCGTTCCAGCGCGTGTCGGGGGCCATCACCAGCATTGACAGGCGGAGCAGGGCATCCTCGTAGTTGACCCGCCAGCCGGCAAAGTCTCGCCAGGCCTGGTCGCGATCGGCCTGGATCGGCAGGCCCGCCTTGGCCAGCTCGTCGACGGCCGCGTCGTACTCGGCCCGGGTCACCGTGATCGGCGCATCCGCCCGGGCCGGCCGGGCGATCGTGGGAATCCGGAAGAAGCTGGCCAGCGCATCCAGGGTGGTGTAGCCGGCCGTGATGGCCAGGTCGGCCCGGGGCTCGATCGGGACATCGATCGTCGAGCGCAGCAGCGCGGCAGCGTCCATCACTGCACCGGCTGCCGTGATCCACGAGCGACTCGAGCGGGGCGATCGATAGAAGGGCAGGGCAGCTAGGGTGGTGTGGCTCTCCTCGACGTTGATGAACCATGTCTCGGACTCGACCCACAGGTCGTTGAGCACCGCGAACAGGTCGGCCGTCCAGAACCGGATCAGCAATTCCGTGCCCGAGGCCGGGCTGCCCGCTCGCACGGCAAGCTTGGCCACGAACGCCTCGCGCCGCTGGAACGCGGTGTACATCGTGGGCAGGTAGGCGATCAGCAGGGCGACCAGGATCAGGCCGATCGCCGCTTCCAGGAACGACAGCAGGAGGGCCGGCCAGCCTTGGATCGGGGCGAAGCCCAGGGTCAGCAGGGCCGAGCCGCTGGCTCGTGTGGCGGTCTCGATGCTGGTCGGATCCAGGGCCCAGTACATCGCCGCGAAGCCGGTCAGGATCATGGCCAGCAGAACCATCGGCAGGAGGACCAGGCTGACCGGTGCGAACAGGGCCATCACGGCGTCGCGCCGCTCGTATGCCTGGCTGGGCCGGGCGAACACGCGGAAGCCCCGCGCGGTGAGTCGGAACAGGAGCGAGCTGACCCGGTCGTATGAACCGCGCGGCACCACGAAGGTGCGCACGGCCGATAGCAGGGCTCGCAGGCTGAGCAGCAGCCCGGCAATGAACACCAACACCTGCACGGCGAGCATCCGCGCAGCGTAACGGCTCGGCCGATCACGGTTGGGGCCCGCGGCCGGGTTCTTCCGGCTCATGCCCGAGCGCGGCGTGGGCGGGGGTTCTTCCGGCGCGGCGCGGCGGGTGCATGGTTCTTCCGAAATATTCGTGGGAGTGCTGGAAGACCGAGACTTCGACTCCAAAACCACCCAGGCGGGTCGATCCGAGACCATCGCGGATCGGAATTAGCCTCTGGCAGCTACCGACCACAACGTCGGACCGCATGCGCCACGGCGGTTCTTGCCTAAAAGCACCCCCACCAATATTCCAGAAGAACTGGAGGTACCCGGCGCGCGAGCCCGGGCCCAAGGGCAGCGTGCCCGGCGCGAGGCCGGAGCCCGCGGCGGTACGATCGGGCCAACAAGGACGCAGGAGATTGAGATGCCCGCATCACCCGAATCGCTGGCCGCCGGTCGGGCCTACCAGCAAAACCTGCTGGCGACGCTCGGTGGCGACGATCCGGCCGTCGCCCAGGCGGCAACCCCGGCGATCCTCAGGGAGCTCATTGCCGAAGCCGGCCCGGACCTCCGGACGCGCCCTGAGCCCGCCGAGTGGTCGGCCGTGGAGCTTATCGGTCACATGGTCGATGCCGAGCTGGCGTCGGCCACCCGTTATCGCTGGATCCTGGCCCAGGACGAGCCCGACCTGGTGCCCTACGACCAGGATGCCTGGGCCGATCGACTGCACTCGACCGACGAGCCGCTCGAGGATCTGCTGCCCGTGTTCGATGCCCTGCGTGCCGCCAACCTGCGCCTGTGGACGGGAGCCTCGGCGGCCGATCGGGCCCGGGTCGGCCAGCACCTGGAACGCGGCCCCGAGAGCTACGACCTGACCTTCCGGCTGCTGGCCGGGCACGACCGGGTGCACCTTGCCCAGGCCCGGGCCGGACTCGCTCGCATCCGAGCCCGCTGAGGCTGGTGCGCGCGACCACCCCGGGGCAACCCAGACCCAACAAATTCAGCCGAATTTCAGGGCTTGTGCGAACCTGCACAGTGGTCTAGGCTTGATCAGTCCCCTTCTGGGGGCCAAGTGAATCGCACGGCGAACACGGTCACTCCTCTCACGGTTTCCGCGAGATCGATCGCGGTAACCGGGCATAGTAGGAGTGATTTTTCATTGTACGCGGACAAGACCCTGACCTGCGCTGACTGCGGCCAGGAGTTTACGTTCACCTCGAGCGAGCAGGAGTTCTACTCGCAGCGCGGTTTCAGTGAGCCCCGACGTTGCAGCAGCTGCCGAGCCAGCCGCAAGGCAGCTCGTGGCGAGACCGGCGGCAGCGGCGGCGGCTCCAGCTACGGCGGGGGCTCCAGCTACGGCGGCGGCTCCAGCTACGGCTCGGGCGGCGGCGGTGGTGGTGGCTACGGCGGCGGAAGCCGCGATCGTGGTCCTCGCGAAATGTTCGCGGCGACCTGCTCGAGCTGCGGCAAGGAGGCCCAGGTCCCCTTCCGTCCCACGAGTGGCAAGCCCGTCTATTGCGCGGATTGCTTCGCAACCCAGCGCCGATAGCTTGATGTCGGTCGGCGTTCGCGCCGGCTGACTTCGATCCGACTCAGACGCCTCGGCTTCGGCCGGGGCGTTTGTCGTTCCCCCGAGCGGGACCCGACGGGCAGCATCCCAGTCGAGCGGCCAGACTGACTGGCACGTTTGCTCGCCGATCAACAGGAGACAGTGCATGGCCCGCCGACACACGCCGTACTACCACCAGTTCGTGGCGCTGGGGGCCGAGATCGTCGACCGGATCGGCTTCGACGCGGCCTATCGCTTCTCGACCGTCGAGGCCGAGCACGTGGCGACGCGCACGGCAGCGGGGATGTACGACGTCTACTACCAGGGTGCCGTCGACGTGAAGGGCCGCGAGGCCGAGACGTTCCTCAACTCCGTCCTGGTCAATGACGTCCGGCGGCTGACTGACGGCGGCGTCCTGTACAGCTCGGTGGCCAACGAGGCCGGCGGGATGATCGACGACCTGACGGTCTTCCGCTTCTCGGCCGAGCACTACTGGCTGTGCCCCACGCCGTCGCGGGTTGATCGCGTCGTGGCCCACCTGACCGAACAGGCCCGGGGCCGGCTGGCCTACGTCACGAACTGCATCCCGGGCACGGCCTACCTGTCGGTCCAGGGTCCTCACAGCCGGGCGATCCTGG
This sequence comes from Candidatus Limnocylindrales bacterium, assembly GCA_038220425.1. Taxonomy (GTDB): domain Bacteria; phylum Chloroflexota; class Limnocylindria; order Limnocylindrales; family CSP1-4; genus Palsa-1033. The sequence continues at coordinate 10,115 of JBBRIV010000032.1, read as the reverse complement.
CCGGGCTGACCAGCCTGGACCTGTCCACCGACGCACTGCCCTACTACCGGTTCGTCGAAGGCGTCCTTGGCGAGGTCCCGGTTGTCCTGTCGCGGACGGGCTACTCGGGCGAGCTGGGCTACGAGCTGTTCTACTCGCGCGACTACGCCGACCACATCTGGACGACCCTGCTGGGCGCCGGCGAGGAATACGAGCTCAAGCCGGCCGGCCTGGGTGCCTTGCGCAGCGTCCGGATCGAGAAGAAGTACCCGCTGTACGGCCTGGATTTGGACGAAACGACCAGCCCATTTGAGGCCGGCGTCGGCTGGACGGTCCATCTCGACAAGGGTGAGTTCATTGGCCGGGCCGCCCTCCAGCGCCAGCATGACGAGGGCGTGAACCGGAGCCTCGTGGGGATTGCCTTCGACGGCACCGTGTTCCTGCCCAAGCCGGGCGACGCGGTCACGGTCGATGCCCGTCCGGTTGGCAAGATCACCTCCGCCGACACGGGCTACACCCTGGGCCGGACGCTGGCCCTGGGTTATCTCGAACCATCGATCGCCGACGGGGCGAGCGTCCTGGTCACCAGCACCGACGGAACGAGCGCAACCGGCGCGGTCCATCACGCCGCCCTGTACGACCCGTCGCGGAGCCGCGCCCGGGCCTGATCGCGCTACGATCTGGCCATGTGCAGAAGCATCAAGACCCTTCGTCGACCAGAAACGGCCGCCACCGACGAAGAAGTTGCCGCCGCGGCCCTCCAGTTCGTGCGCAAGGTCAGTGGCTATCGCGTCCCGTCACGCAAGAACGCCGAGGCGTTTGACGGCGCTGTAGCCGAGATCGCCGCCGCCTCGAAGCGCCTGCTCGAGTCAATCGCAACCTAGGGCTACTCCTCGCGGGTGGCCCAGCGGACGGCTTCAATCACGTCGATCGCGATGATCGGCCGCGACTCCAGATCGTGCGAGCGGTACTGGGGATAGCGCTCGCGCAGCGCCGCAATCGCCACCAGCCGCTCGGCTGCCGCGGGAGCCTCGTCCGGCTCGAGCAGGGTTGCCTGGCCGTAGATCCGCAGCCAGGCGAGCTGGAACCAGTCCTCGGACCAGCGATCCACGAGCAGGCTCACCCCGGGCCAGGCCAGCAGGTCCGTCACCCGGCCAAGCTGGCGTGGATCGGGGGAGCGTTTGGGCTTCTCGTCGATGGGCGTCCACAGCCGGTCGCGATCGGGATGGACCGCGAAGCAGCAGGGCACCAACCGCGCCCGGTCGAGCGGGTCGAGGGTGGCCAGGGTGGCGGTGCGCATCTCGTCGAGCAGGCGTCGATCGGACGCGCTCAGGATGGACGGCTGCGCTTGGTCGGTCATTCCGTCCATCGTAGACTGCGGCCGTGACTGATCCGATTCGCCATGTCTCACACGCCCGGATCCTGGCCGTCCGCGGGGCAACCGCCGAGGAGCGCGACGACACGCTCGTCGGCGAAGAGCCGATGGAGATCCAGGTCGCCGGCCCCGGTCAGGAGCCGGTTGCGGTCGCGATCACGATGCGCACGCCGGGCTTCGAGGCCGAACTGGCGGTAGGGTTCCTGCGGACCGAGGGCCTGCTCGTCGACGGCGAGGTGGCCGGGGTGGAATTCGGCGACCCGGCCACGCTCGCGCAGCCCGACGACACCGTGATCATCCGGCTCAATCGGCCGTTCGATGCCTCGATCGTGCCCGAGCGCCATTTCGTGGCGACCGCCAGTTGCGGGATCTGCGGCAAGGCCTCGCTGGATGAGGTGGCCGTGCGTTGCGACCCGATCCCGGCGGGCCCGGTCGTCGGCCGAAGCGTGATCCTGGGCCTGCCCGATCGCCTGCGCGCCGGCCAGGCGGTCTTCGAGCGAACCGGCGGGCTGCATGCGGCCGGACTGTTCGACCCCCTCGGCGACCTGCTCGCGGTGCGCGAGGACGTCGGCCGGCATAACGCCCTGGACAAGCTCGTCGGCTGGGCCGTCCTGGCCGGTCTGACCTCACTCAACGACCGGATCCTGATGGTCAGCGGCCGGGTCAGCCTGGAGATCGTCCAGAAAGCCGCGGTCGCCGGTATCCCGATGGTGTGCGCCGTCTCGGCCCCGTCCGACCTGGCCGTCGAGGCCGCCCAGCGATTCGGCCAGACCCTGGTCGGTTTCCTGCGCGGCGACGGCTTCAACGTGTACACCGGGCGCGAGCGGATCAGCCTGGCGGACTAGGCGGGCGGACTAGGCGGGCGGATTTCCGGGCCGGTCAGCCGTGGATCGTCTCGCTGCGGGCGAGCATCTCGACGAATTTGGCGATCCGCGTGGCCCGGGTCTCCGGGCGCTTGGCCTCATGGATCCGGTACAGGATGGCGTAGCGGTTGACCCGGCTGAGAGTTGGGTAGAAGGTCTGGGCGGCCCTGTTCGCCGCGAGCGCCTCGAGGAAATCCGGCGGCTCCTGGATGTCGCGCTGGCCGTCGTAGGCCTTCGCCCAGCGACCATCCGCCTTGGCCCGGTCCACCTCGGCCAGGCCGCTGGGATCCATCTCGCCGGCCGCGATCAACAGCTCGGCCTTAGCGCAGTTGCGCTTGGACCACGGGCTGCGCGACGTTCGCCGGGTGAATCCCTGCAGCCAGTGAGTCTCATCGCCGGGTCGCGCCTGGCCATCGATCCAGCCGAACGCAAGAGCCACGTCGAGCGCCTGGTCACGGCTGAGCAGGACTTGGCCGCCGGCCTTCTTGCCGATCTTCAGCCAGATCCCCGGCGATGTCGCGTGGTGGTCAACCAGCCACGTCCGAAACGCGGCCGGGTCGGAGAACTGCTCGGTCGACCGCTCAGCCGCCACGCGAGCTCGGCCCGCGCTCCTGGACGAACTGGAAGCCGAAGCGGCCCTTCACGCACAGGTGACCCTCGGTGACCGACGAGTCGAGCGGCGAGGTCACCTTGACGATCTCGTTGTCCTGGACGTGGAGGCTCAGCGTGCAACCAACGCCGCAGTACGGGCAGATCGTGTCGGTCACCGTCTGGGCGGTCTCATCCCAGGTGCCCGCCTCGCGCATCTCGTGCTCGGAGCGGAACATCAGGGCGCCGGTTGGGCAAACCCCGATGCAGTTGCCGCAGTAGACGCAGGCCGAATCAGCCAGGCCCACGTTCCATTCAGTCGAGATCCGGGCATCGAAGCCTCGCCCGGCAACCGCGATTGCGAAGGTGTTCTGGGCATCGACCCCGCAGGCCTCGACGCACTTGTAGCAGAGGATCCACTTCGAGTAGTCGCGAACGTACAGCTCGTTGTCGATCTTGACCGGCTGGGCCACCGTGGCGGCTGTTGGCTCGCCCCCCGCCGCGTGGTGATGGCCGGCCTCAAGGGCGTCGCGCTGATCGGCTCCGGACGGCTGGGCGGCCGGCCCGAAGCGCTCAGGATCGGCGCCATAGCGCTCGAAGTAGCCGGCGGCCTGGGGCGCCGTCGAGAGGTCGACCGACGACCCGAGCAGCTCCAGGACCACCTTGCGCGACAGCCGGACCCGCTCGGTATCGGTCTGGACGGCCATGCCCGGCTCCACCGTTCGGGAGCAGGCGGGAGCCAGGACGCGGGCACCGGCCACCTCCACCACGCACACCCGACAGGCGTTGACCGGGGTCAGGTTTTCGAGATAGCACAGGGTGGGCGTGTCGACGCCCTCCGCCCGGCAGGCATCCAGGATCGTCGAGCCCGCCGGCACGCTGACGGCCTGGCCGTCGATGGTCAGTTCGACCTGGGCGACCGGGGCAGGTTCGGGCGCGACCGGCGGACGGCTCGGCCGGGCAGGCGGGTAGAACTGGATCGGCGGGACCGCGCTCATGCCGAAACGATACCCGTCCGGACGGCGCTCTCGATCGCCGACGAGGCGGTCTGGCCCAGTCCGCAGATCGACGCGTCGCGCATCGCCTGGCCGATCTCGCCGAGCAGCCGGAATTCGTCGGCCCGCGATCCGTTGGGTCGGGCTGCCTCGAGTCGGCCGAGGAGCTCCTCCTGGCGGACCGTTCCCACCCGGCAGGGGACGCACTGGCCGCATGATTCATCGCGGAAGAAGGCGGCGATCCGACGCAACGTGCCCACCAGGTCGGCGCTTCGGTCGAAGACCATGACCACGCCCGAACCGAGGGTTGCCCCGATCGCCCGGGTCCCCTCGAACGTGAGCGGCGTGTCGAGGGCCTCGGGGCCCACGAAGACGCCGGCCGCACCGCCCAGCAGGATCGTCCGGATGGCCTCGTCGGGCGCCGCTCCGTTGGCTGCCGGCACACCACCGGCGAGTTCGATCAGGGCGCGCAGCGTTGTCCCGAACGGAACCTCGTAGATCCCGGGTCGTGCCACATGGCCGGAGACGCAGAACAGCTTGGGGCCGGCCGAGCCGTCGGTCCCGATCGCGGCGAAGGACGCCCCACCCTCACCCACGATCAGCGGAATGTTGGCTAGCGTTTCCACGTTGTTGACGGCCGTGGGCTTGCCGAACAGGCCCACCTCGACGGGGAAGGGCGGCTTGTTGCGGGGCTCGCCGCGCTTGCCCTCGATCGAGTTGAAGAGGGCCGTCTCCTCGCCGCAGATGTACGCCCCGGCGCCGATCCGGAGCTCGATCTCGAAGCCAAACCCGGAGCCGAGGATGTCCGGGCCGAGCAGGCCGGCCCCCGTCGCCCTGGCGATTGCGTTGCGCAGCCGGGTGGCGGCCAGCGGATATTCGCCGCGGAGGTACAGGAAGCCCCGGCTGGCACCCGTGGCGAACGCTTCGATCGTCATGGCTTCGACAACCACGAACGGGTCCAGCTCCAGCAGGGCCCGGTCCTTGAACGTGCCGGGCTCCGATTCGTCGGCGTTGCACACGACGTACTTGGGCGATCCCTGGGCGGCGCGGACGGCGGCCCATTTGCGTCCGGTCGGGAACGCCGCACCGCCCCGACCGAGCAGCTTCGAGGCCGTGACCTCGGCGATGAGCGCCTCGGGACCAAGCTCGATCGCCCGAGCCAGAGCTGAATAGCCGCCTGCGAAGCGGTATTCCCTGAGCGAGGTTGGGTCGATCCGCCCGACCCGGGCCAGCAGGCGCAGGCCGTCGTCGCCTGCCTGCGGGATCGAGATCCGGGCGGCCGCCAGGCGTTCTGCCGCGCCCCGGTCCTCGTCCATGCCGATCGGCCGCCCGGCGCCCGCCCAGCTCAGCCGGGACACGATGCCCACGGCGTCGACTGGGGCAACACCGAGCTGCTCAGGGACCTCGCCGGCAACCGTGAACAGGGCCGCCGGCGCTCGCTCGCACAGGCCCAGGCAGGGGCTCCGCAGCCAGGTCGTCTGGCCATCTGCGCCAGGCTGGCCGGCCGGAGCGTGGACCCGGCCAAGGTCGGCGCAGATCTCTTCGGCACCGGCCAGGCGGCAGGCAATGTCGTCGCAGACGTGGGCAACGACGGGCGCTCGTTCCTTGGTCGCAAAGAGGGCATAGAAGGTCGCCACGCCGTAGGCCTCGGCCGGCGGCACGGTCAGCCTGCGGCAGATGTAGGCCAGTGCGGGCTGGCTGATCCAGCCGATCCGGTCCTGGACGGCATGGAGGGCCGGCAGGAGCAGGTCGCGCTCGGCCCGGGCGGCATGGCCGCCGCGCGAGGAATGGCCGTCGATTGCCGAGTCCCGCGAACCACCCGCCCAGCTCGACGTTGGGGGGCCCAGGAGCGCGTCCACCGCGGCTCGCTCGGCAGGACTGGCCAGCGGCGCGATGATGTGGATGTCCATCAGCGCCAGTCTAGCGAGCCCAACCCGCGCGGAGCGGCGGCGTACCATCGCGCACAACGCTCAGATCGGAGGCTGCGTTCGGTGGATCGCGAGGAATTGGCAGCGAATCGCGGCACGGCCATGCGCCGGCCAGGCTGGACACTGCTCGCTTCGGGCGCGATGACCCATGGCGGCTTCGAGCTCTTCCAGGAAGTTCGCCCAGCGTTGGGTGGGCCGCCCGCACACATCCATCGCGAGCGCGACGAGGCCTTCTTCGTCCTCGAGGGCCGCTATGTCTTCGTTCGTGACCAAGAGGAGGTCGAGCTGCTGCCGGGCGAGTTCATATTCGTGCCGCGAGGGACCCGCCACACATTTCGGACACTCGTGGAGCCCTCGCGAACCCTGATCATCGTTGCCCCGGCGGGTCTCGAGTCGTTCTTCAACCAGATGGGCGTCCGGCTGGAGGCTGGTGCGACCGCGCTTGAGGCCATGACCGAGCTATCCGCGACGCACGACTCGCACCCCGTCGACTGATCGCGCGACGGGCTTTTACGCTTAACCTGCGCTCGACCCGCGCGATTTGCGTCTGACGCACATATGCGACCCCGGCGAGGTCAACCGGGCCGGGTTGTTGCGCGAGACGCACAGGTCCGACCGGATTCGGGTCATCTCGGTCGATCTGCTGCTCCAAGCGCACGAAACCGACGTGTAGGTGGCGTCAACTCGTCGGATACGTGCGTCCCACGCAAACTGGTCCGGGCCGGCAGCCCGGCAGCCCGGCAGACTGCGACGCACGGACCGCCACGCGACCTACTTGGCTGGGACGGCTGCCCCGAGCTTCTCGATCCGAATCGCGGTGGCCTTGAACTCGGCTGTGCCTGACTTGGGGTCGGTGGCGTCGATCGTCAGCAGGTTGACCGCGACGTCGTCCTGGAAGTGCAAGGTCATGAACGACAGGCCCGGCCGCAGCGACGGGTCCATCCGGACGGCCACCTCGATCTGGCCCCGGCGCGAGACGACCCGGACGAGCTCGCCTTCGGCCAGCCCGTAGCCGGCCATGTCTTCGGGCGCCAGGTCCAGCGACTCGCCCCGCCGGAGCGGCGAGGTGTAACCGCCGCTCTGGACACCCGTGTTGTACGAGTCGAGGCGGCGGCCCGTCGTCAGGCGCATCGGGAAATCCGCGTCGAGGCGATCGACCGGCGGATCGTGGTCGACGGGGACGAACGGGGCCGGATTACCCGGCACCGGGTCCTCCCACAGGCGCGAGTGCAGGAACAGCTCGCCGGGATGATTCTCGTCGTAGCACGGCCATTGCAGTCCGCCCAGCTCCTCGAGCCGCTGGTAGCTCATTCCGGCATGGACCGGCGAGAGCTGGCGGAGCTCGTCCCACATCCCCTCGGGCGTGGTCGCCGGCCAGTTGCCACCCATCCGCTGGGCCAGGTCGACCACGATGTCGAGGTCGTCGCGCGCCTCGCCCGGCGGAGTCAGGGCCCGGCGGACGCGCTGCACGCGTCGCTCGGAGTTGGTCACCGTGCCCTCGGTCTCGGCCCAGGCCGCCGAGGCGGGCAGGACCACGTCGGCCAGGGCGGCGGTTTTGGTCAGGAAGATGTCCTGGACAACCATGAACTCCAGGTTCGACAGGAGGTGGATCGCCTTCTTCTGGTCGGCCTCGGACTGGACCGGGTTCTCGCCGATGACATACACGCTGGTCAGGTCGCCGCGCTCCATCGCCTCGAACATGGCCGACAGGTGCCAGCCCCGCCTGGGCGGCACCTTGACCCCCCAGAGCGCGTCGAACGGGGCCCGGAGCTCGTCGTTCTCGACGTGCTGGAAACCCGGCAGGCGGTCGGGCAGGGCGCCCATGTCGCCGCCGCCCTGGACGTTGTTCTGGCCGCGCAGGGGACTCACCCCGCTGCCGTAGCGGCCGACATGGCCGCACAGCAGAACCAGAGAAATCAGGGCGAGAACGTTATCGACGCCGTTGTGGTGCTCGGTGATCCCCAGGGTCCAGCAGATCATCGCCCTGGGTGCCTTGGCGAAGGCGTGGGCCAGCTCGCGGATCATGGCCGCGGGAACGCCGGTCTCGCGTTCGGCGTACTCGAGGGTGTACGACTCGACCTTGGCCCGGTAGTCCTCGATGCCGCTGGTGGCCCGGGCAATGAACTCGCGGTTCTCCAGCCCGGCGGCCAGGATCTCGCGGCCGATGGCATTGGCCAGGGCAATATCCGAGCCTACGTCGATGCCCAGCCAGCCGTCGGACCACTCGGCCGAGCTCGTCCGGCGGGGATCCACGGTGTACAGCTTGGCGCCGTTCCGGACACCCTTGAGCAGGTGGTGGAAGAAGATCGGGTGGGTCTCGCGCGCGTTCGACCCCCACAGGATCACAAGATCCGTGTCCTCGATCTCCTGGTATGAACTTGTGCCGCCACCGGCACCGAAGACGGTCGCCAGACCGGCGACACTAGGAGCGTGTCACGTCCGGTTACAGCTATCGATGTTGTTGCTGCCCAGGATCGTCCGGCTGAACTTCTGGGCGGCGTAGTTCAGCTCGTTGGTCGCTTTTGAGCAGCTGAACAGGCCGAACGTGGTTGGACCGTGGGCCGCCGCCACTCGCCGGAAGCCATCAACGGTCCGCTCGAGCGCCTCGTCCCAGGTCGCCGGTCGAAGCGGCGCCCCGGCGAACTTGTCGCCGTCACGCACGAGCGGCGTCGTCAATCGGGTGTAAGGCCGGGCCATCGCGAACCTCCTGGCTGGACGTCGTCAAGGAACACGCAGTGCGATCGAGTGTAGCGCGAGTCCCGTAGCCCGAGTCCCGTAGCCGAGTCCCTAGGGCTCCAGCAGTACCCCGGGCTGGCTGCCGGCCATGACGGCCTCGACCCGGCCGACCCGCCAGCTTCGAACCCCGGCCGCGGCCAGGCCAGCCTCCACCGCATCGAGTCGGGCCGGTTCGATCGCCGCGAGCAGGCCGCCGGACGTCTGCGGATCGAATCCCAGTGTCGCGGACTCGGCAGGCACGCCGGCGCCAAGCTCGAACCCCGACGCCGCGAACCGGCGATTGTGGCCGGCCCCGCCTGTTTCGACTCCCGCTCGGGCGAGGTCCAGCGCGCCATCGAGGGCGGGCAGCGCCGACGCCTGGAAGACGAACCGGGTTGCCGAGCCACGGGCCATCTCCAGGCCGTGCCCGAGCAGCCCGAAGCCCGTCACATCGGTCGCGCCGCGAATCCCATTGGCGACGAGAACGTCTGCCGCGGCACGATTCAGGCGGCGCATCCCATCGACCGCGGCGTCGAAGGCGGTAGCCGTCGCAGCTTCTCGGCCCTGCCGCCGGCCATTGACCAGCAGACCGGTGCCCAGGGCTTTGGTCAGGATCAGCACGTCGCCGGCCTGGGCGCCACCCTTGCGCAGGAGGTGGTCGGGATGGGCCAGCCCGATCACGGCCAGGCCATATTTCGGCTCGACGTCGGTGATCGTGTGACCGCCGGCCAGGCTGCCCCCCGCTTCGCGCACCTTGGCGCTCGCGCCGGCCATGATCTCGGTCATCGTGTGCTGGGGCAGATCCTCGGGAAACGCCGCGATCGACAGGGCGAACAGGACCCGCCCGCCCATTGCGAAGACGTCGGACAGGGCATTGGCCGCGGCGATCTCGCCGAACAGGCGCGGGTCGTCGACCATCGGCGGGAAGAAATCGAGCGTCCCGATGATCGCCAGCTCGGGCGCCACCAGGTAGACCGCCGCGTCATCTGGTGGGTTCAGGCCGGCGATCAGCTCCGCCGGCACATCCTCCGCCACGAGCTGGGAAAGCGCTTCGGCGAGCACATCGGCACCCAGCTTGGCCGCGCAACCGCCCGAGGTCGTCAGCGAGGTGAGCGACCGGGCATCGACGAAACGCAGGTTCACGCGCCGATGATACGAGGCCGCCGGTAAACTGCCGGTATGCCAACCGACCTGCGCGCCAAGACCGGCCTTGCCTACGACGATCTCGCCGCGACCGATCCGGCCGGCCCGATCGCGGCCGGCGGCAGCGCCCGGGCTGTGGTCCTGGTCCATGCCGGGATCTGCGATCGACGGATGTGGAATCCGCAGATCGCCGCCCTGAGCGCCGAGCGCCGGGTTGTTCGCCTGGACCTGCGCGGCTTCGGTGCCTCCGATCGCAAGGCGCCGGGTGAGCTGTCCCACCATCGCGAGGTCGGCGCGCTCCTTGAGGAGCTGGGGATCGCCGGCGCCCACCTGGTCGGCGTCTCGATGGGTGCGGCCGTGGTCGCCGAAGTTGCCATCGCCCAGCCCGGCCTGGTCGGGTCGCTCCTCCTCGTCGCGCCCAGCGGATCGCTGCGAACCGAGCTGACCGCCGACCTGGAAGCCTTCTGGGAAGAAGAGGAGGAGGCGCTGGCCGACGAGGACCTCGACCGGGCGGTGGAGGCCAACCTCG
>JBBRIV010000031.1:0-16608 GCA_038220425.1 Candidatus Limnocylindrales bacterium | reverse complement strand
CGTCCGGGCGGCGGACGGGGCGTCGGTATATTCGAAGATGGCGGACCCGACCGGATTCGAACCGGCGATCTCCAGCGTGACAGGCTGGCATGTTGGGCCGCTACACCACGGGTCCGCGGCGAGCCGGAAGGATAGCAGGTGGCATCGTCCTTGTCGCCGTTCGCGGCTGAACTTCGCCGCGAAGCGCCTCGCGGTAGACTCGCCCGCAATGCGCCTGATTGATCTTCGCTCCGACACCGTGACCAGGCCTACCGAGGCGATGCGCCGGGCGATGGCGACTGCCGAGGTCGGCGACGACGTGTTCGGTGACGATCCCAGCGTCAATGCCCTCGAGGAGCTCGCCGCCGGCCTCCTGGGCAAGGAGGCAGGCCTGTTCGTGACGTCCGGCACGCAGGGCAACCTGGTGGCTCAGCTGGCCCATCTCCAGCGCGGCCAGGAGACGATCGCGCCGTCTGAGAGCCACGTCGTGATCGACGAAGCCGCCGGCCACGCCGTCATCGTGGGCACCTCCATCCGGACCCTGCGCGAGCGGCCCGACGGCACGCTCGACCCGGCCGAGATCGCGGCGGCCTTTCGCGACCCGAACGATCCCCACGAACCCGAGACGGGACTGATCGTCCTGGAGAACACCCACGCCCACTCGATGGGCCAGCCGCTGAGCGCGGAGTACACCGCGACCGTCGCCCGGATTGCCCACGACCGGGGCATTCCGCTGCATGTCGATGGCGCCCGACTGTTCAACGCCGCGGTGGCCCAGGGCGTCAGCCCGGGTGAGCTCGCGGCAGCCGCGGACTCGGTCACGTTCTGCCTGTCGAAGGGCCTGGGTTGCCCGGTTGGATCAATCGTCGTGGGTTCAACCGAGTTCATTCGCCGGGCACGCCGCGGCCGCAAGCTGGTTGGCGGCGGCTTGCGCCAGGCCGGCATCCTGGCCGCGGCCGGCCTCGTCGCCCTGCGTCCCGGGCCGGACGCCATGATCGAGCGCCTGGAACAGGATCACGTCAATGCCCGGCGCCTGGCCGAAGGGCTGGCCGAACTGGACGGAATCGAATCCGCCGGGGGGATGGCCCAGCCGTCCGCCGGACCGCTGGATCCCGGCCGGGTTCGGACCAACTTCGTGCTCTTTCGGGTGCGCGGCGATCGAGGGGCATTCCTCGACGGCCTCAAGGCCCGGGGCGTGCTGATGAACGACTACGCCCACGGGGCCGTTCGCGCCGTCACCCACAACGACGTCGGTGCAGCCGACATCAGCGCGATCGTGCGGGCAACCCACGAGGTCCTCCAGGAGACGGCCGGCCTGGTCGGCGCACGGCACTGAAGCTCGACGCGTTCCCGCTCAGCCGACCCGCCCCCGCGCCGGAACCGGGGCCCCTGGACCAGCACTTCTACGACCTGGTTGAGGCCAACTTCCGGCGCTCGCTGGAGGCCCATCCCGATGCAGCCACCTTCCTGGGGATTCACACCGAGGACGACCGCCTGCCCGACGGCACGATCGGCGCCGTCCAGGAACAGATCAGCCAGGCGCGCCGCCACCTGGCCACGATCGAGGCCATTGATCCGGGCGATCTGTCGACCGAGGTCTGCTTCGAGCGGGACATCGAGATCCACAGCCTCCACCTGGAGCTGTTCGACCTCGAGGAGCACCGGGTCTGGGCCCGCCGGTCGACGGCCATGGACGGGATCGGTGATCCACTCTTTGCCCTGTTCGCCCGGAACTTCGCGCCACTCGAGGAGCGCCTCGCCTCGCTGACCGGCCGGCTGGAGGCCGTTCCGGGCTTCCTGGTCCAGCACCGGACCAGGGCCAGCGGTCCGCAGGTCCGGCTGTGGCAGCTGTCCGAGCTTGAGTCGGCCAGCGAGATGCCCGCGTTCTTCGACGAGATCGTGGCCGCCGGCACGATCCTGGCCGAACCGGAGCAGCGCCGCCTCCGCGCCGCATCGGAGCGGGCCAAGGTGGCCGTGGCCGAATACGAGGACTTCGTCCGGGGCACGCTGGTCACTGCCGTCGACAGCTGGCCGCTGCAGCGGGAACGCTATGACGAGCTGGTCCGCCTGCGGGCGTTTGATGGCCTGGACGCGGACCGGATCCTGGACATCGGCTGGGAGCAGCTGGCCCTTCAGCGGACCGCCCGAACGGCGGCGGCCCGTGAGGTGGACCCGAGCGCCGACGAGGCAACGATCATCGACCGGCTGAAGTCCGACCACCCAGCCACCTTCGAGGAGGCCCTCGAGGCGTACCGCGAGGTGATGCACCGAGCTCGCCAGTACCTGATCGACCACGACATCGTGAGCATTCCCGATGGCGAGCGGATCGAGGTGGTGCCCACCCCCGAATACCTGCGCCGGGTGATGCCCTTCGCCGCCTATTTCGACCCGCCCAAGTTCGACCGCAGACCCCAGGGCATCTACATCGTCACCCCATCGCCGGACGGCGACGCCAGCGCGATGCGCGAGCACAACTACTGCTCGATCAGCAACACCAGCATCCACGAGGCGTACCCCGGCCACCACCTGCAACTGTCGGTGGCCGGCCTGCACCCCAGCCTGAGCCGGCTGGCGGTCCAGGCGCCCGAGTTCGTCGAGGGCTGGGGGATGTACTCCGAGCAGATGATGCGCGAGCAGGGCTTTGACGCCGAACCAGGCTTTCGGCTGAACATGCACACCGACGCGATCTGGCGAGCCTGCCGGATCATCCTGGACGTGCGCATGCACCGGGGCGAGATCGGGGTGGACGAGGCGGTCGCCTGGCTGGTCGAGCAGACGGGCTTCGAGGCCGCCCATGCCCGGGCCGAGGTCCAGCGCTACACGTACACCCCCACCTACCAGCTGTCGTATCTCCTGGGCAAGGTCCTCCTCCTGCAGTTGCGGGCGGACGAACAGCGCCGGCGGGGCAATGACTTCAGCCTGCGTCGGTTCCACGACGCCCTCCTGCGCAACGGCAGCCTTCCGATCAGCTTCCATCGCCGGCAGTTCGCCGCCGAGGCCGGCCCGGCAGGCGCCTGAAGCGCATGCAGGTCATCCCCTCGATCGACCTCGAGAAAGGCCGTTCGCGGATCGTCTTCTGGCCTGGTGCGGCGACCGGGATCGGGGCGCCAACCGATCGGCCTGAGCGGATCGCCAGCCATTTCGTGGAGCTCGGCGCGCCGCTGATCCACCTCGTCGACTTCGATGGTGCCCGGGCCGGCCAGCCGGCCAACCTGGAGGCGGTGGGCCTGGTCGCGTCGCGGATTGCCACACCCCTGCAGCTGGCCGGCGGAGTGGATGGGGCGGACCAGATCCGCCTGGCATTCGCCGCGGGGGCGACCCGGGTGGTCCTGGCCATGAGCGTCGTCGAGGAGCCCGACGTACTGCGCGAATCGCTGGCGGTTGCCGGAGACTGGCTGGCGGTCGGCCTGGATCCGCGGCCAGAGCGCTTCGCCGCCTTCCCCTGGCGCAGAACGTCGGTGCCGACCCTGGCCTCGCTCGTCGCTGAACTGGTTGAGCTGGGCGTCCGGCGCTTCGTCCTGGGTCACGGCGGCAGCGAGCCCGACCTGACTCAGCTGAATGCCCTGGCCCACGCCCACGACGTCGACCTGTTCGTGGCCGGCGGGGTGCGCGACCTGGCCGGGATCGGCCGGCTGCGCGATGCAGGCGTCAGCGGCATCATTCTGGGCGAGGCGCTCCTGTCGGGCGCGATCGACTATGCCGCCGCCCGCGAGGCCGCCGCCTGATGCTCCGTCGCCCGCTGTCCCGTCGCCCGATGCACCGTCGCGTGGCCGCCGTCCTGGCCGCAACCCTGATGGTCGGCGCCTGCACCCCGCTCGGCCAGTTGCCGATCGGCGGGGGCCCCGGACCCGTGGCCAGGCCAACGGGATCCTCGGCCACGAGCGGCTGTCCGACCAGCCAGCCGGCGGCCCTCGGGCCCGGCCAGAAGCGAACCGTGACGATCACCACCGCCAAGGGCAAGATCGTGATCAGCATCGATGCCGACCTGGCCCCGATCGCGGCCGGCAACTTCGTGGCCCTGGCCCAGTGCGGCTGGTACACCGGGGTCGTGTTCAGCCGGCTCGTCCCCGGGTTCGTCATCCAGGGTGGTGACGGCCAGTACGGCCGGGTGGGCGCCGACGGCAAGCTGTCCGCCGACGATATGCTTCGGATGGGGGCAGGCAACCTCGGCTACACCATCGCCGACGACCCGGTCACCACGAGTTACGTTCGGGGCACCGTGGCGATGGCCCGGACGTCCCTGCCCCACTCGCAGTCCGATCAGTTCTTCATCGTCCTGGCCGACTCGGCCGGCGCAGGACTCAGCCAGGCCAACACCTACGCGATCCTGGGCAAGGTCAGCACGGGCATGGACGTGGTCGATGCGATTGCCGGCATGCCCAACTCGGGTGACCCTCAAGACCGGCCGACCGATCCGGTACCCATGACCAGCGTGACCGTAAGCCCGTAGCCCAACCCTGGAAGGAGCCCCAAATGACCACAGCCACGATTGGCACCGATCTCGGCGATATCGTCGTCGAGCTGTACGACGAGAGCGCCCCGAAGGCTGCCGCGAACTTCGCCAAGCTGGCCTCGAGCGGTTTCTACGACGGCGTGATCTTTCACCGGGTGATCCCCGGGTTCGTGATCCAGGCCGGCGACGGCAAGTTCGGCAAGAAGACCAGCCTCGACGCCGGTCGGGTAGGCACGGGCGGACCGGGCTACACCTTCGAGGACGAGAAGGTCCAGGGTGACTACGTCCGGGGCGCCCTGGCCATGGCCAACTCGGGTCCCAACACGAACGGCTCGCAGTTCTTCATCTGCGTGGCCGACCTGACCGGCAAGCTGCCCAAGAACTACACCCTGTTCGGGCTGGTCACCAAGGGCATGGACGTTGCCGACAAGATCGTGTCGGCGCCGCGCAACAACCGCGATCTACCGAACGAACCGGTGGCGATCACCTCGGTTGCGATCACGCCAAGCGAAGGTTAAGGAATTTTCACAACGATTTGTGTCGAAACTCTTGGCTCGGCGGCCGACTTCAGGTATGCTCTGATCGCTGCGAAAGCAGTCAGCTGCCCCAGCTGCAAGGCCATGGGTAGGTAGGGTCAGGGTAGTCGGTGCAGCCGACGTGATAGATGCCCTTGTAGCGTGGCAGAAGCGTTCGTTTCGGCGGACAATTCACCGGGACAGCATCGGAGCGGTTCTCTTCGGAGGGCCGCTCCGAACTATTTACGGCTCAAATCGGCTGGGCTCGGGCTCTTCGATCGGGGGCAGGAGCGGCGTCCCGGTGATCAGCCGGGATCCCCGGCCGCGGGTGAAGAAGCTCCACGCCCAGCGAATCACGACCACGATCCGGTTGGCGAACCCGATCAGGTACAGGATATGGATCGTCAGCCAGAGGACCCAGGCCGGGAAGCCGCTCTGCCGTCCGAATGGGCCCAGCCACGGGATGTCGGTCACCCCCGCCAGCCGGCCGATCACCGCCACGTCGCCCCGGTTCTGGTAGCGGAACGGCTTGACCGTCTCGCCCGACAGCCGGGCGAGAATCGTGGCCGCGGCATGACGCCCGCCCTGGATCCCGCCCTGGGCCACACCCGGCACCGGTCGATCCTTGCGCCACGGCTGAACGGCCGCGTCACCGACCGCGAACATCGCGGGCTGGCCGGGCACGGTCAGGTCCGGGCCGACCAGGATCCTGCCGGCTCGATCGGTGGGCGCCCCGGTCGCCTCGGCCACGGCCGTCACGAACGGCGAAGCGAGGATCCCGGCCGCCCACAGGACCGTCCGCGCCGGAATCCGCTCGCCGGTCCCGTCAGCGCGGGTGATCGTCACCGAGTGGTCGTCGATGTCCACCACCCGGGTGCTCGTCCAGACCGTGGCGCCCAGGCGCTCCAGCTGGCGCTGGGCCGAGGCTGATCGATCGGGCGGGTAGGGCGGCAGGACCCGCGGCAGCGCCTCGACCAGGATGATCCGGGCGGACCGGGTGTCGATCGACCGAAAATCTCGCCGGAGGGTATCCCGGGCGATCTCGCCCAGCGATCCGGCGAGCTCCACCCCGGTTGGTCCACCACCCACGATCACGAAGGTCATCCAGGCGGCCCGCAGGCCCGGATCGTGCTCGCGCTCGGCCGCCTCGAAGGCGATCAGGATCCGCCGCCGGATTTCGAGGGCATCGTCGAGCGACTTGAGTCCGGGCGCGTTGCCGGCCCAGTCCTCGTGGCCGAAATAGGAGAAACGGGCGCCCGACGCGACGATCAGCGAGTCGTAGCCGATCAACCCCCCGTCGGCCAGCCGGACCTCGTGTCGATCCGGGTCAACGGCCACGGCCTCGCCAAGGAGGACCGTGGTGTTGGCCTGGCGGCGCAGGATGGAGCGCAGCGGCTGGGCGATGTCGCCGGGCGACACGGCACCGGTGGCCACCTGGTAGAGCAGGGGCGTGAACAGGTGGAAGTTGCGCCGATCGATCAGGGTCACGCTCACCCGATCGTCGCGGCCCAGTGCCCGAGCTGCATACAGCCCGGCAAATCCACCGCCGACGATCACCACCCGATGACTCGTGGCCAGGCTTGCCTCCATGGCCAAAATTGTACGGGTGGGCCATGACAAACGCGGGCGCCGAAGCGTCTGAGTGCTGAGGGCCAAGTTGCGCCGTTGCCTGGCGTTGATTGGAGGGTGGGCCATGTTCGGTCGCCGAGTGGCATGTCTTGTCATCGTCGTACTGGCTGTGGGTGCCTGTGGCGGACCAGCCGCCGCCAGCCCGATTCCGTCGGCCACGGCCGCCCCTACCAGCGCTCCGTCACCGTCCGTGGCTGCGTCCACCCCGGTGTCGACGGCCGTGCCAAGCGCGGCAGGAGGTTCGTACACCTGCTCGTTCCCGGTGACCTTGCCGGGCACGGCCGCCGGGCCGTCCCAGGCCGTGCCAACGGCCGTCCGGATCGGCAAGCACGGCGACTACGACCGGATCGTCTTCGAGTACAGCGGGGCCGTCCTGCCGGCACTCGAGATCAGCGCCGTGACTCCGCCCTTCACCCACGACCCGAGCGGCCTGTCGATGACCGTGCCCGGTTCGTCGTACGTGCGAATCCGCCTGGATGGCGTCAAGTCCGGGGTGGCCGGACGCACGGCGTTCCTGGTCCAGTTCCCGACCTTGACCGAGCTCTCCCGACAGGGTGACTTCGAGGCGGCCCAGAGCTGGATCGCCGGCTTGACCAGGCCCGGCTGCGTCCACGTATCGGTGCTCAGCGCGCCCGCCCGGATCGTGATCGACCTCCAGCACTGACCCTGATTCGGTCAGGGCGTGGGTAGCGGGAAGCCTCCCGGGCCCGTGGGCAGGCCGGCCGGCAGCAGGGTCGAGATGTCCTTGGGCAGCAACGGCCCGAGGATGCTCAAGACCACGGGCACCGTCGTGTCGCGGAGCAGGTGCACAGTCGTCGATCCGTTGAAGGCGTCGGTAAACGTCTTCATCAGGCCTGGGCCCAGGGTATTGCGGAGAGTTGAGTTGGTCCCGAGATAGGTGTCGACGATGACGATCGCCGCCGACACGATCAGGATGGCCTCAACGCCCCCAAAGATCGCGCCGAGCGCGCTGTCGGCCACCTTGGTCATCCCCTTGACGGCGACCTTCTTGAGGAACAGCCCACTGACCACGTGCAGGCCGGCCAGGACCGCCGGGAACACGATCGCGTAGCCCACCAGGTTCGAGTAGTCGGCCGGAACGCTCTTCGAGAACGTTGAGAAGAGGGCTCCGATGGGATAGCGCAGGTAGGCCCCGGCCAGGAAGGCGATGGCCATGAACAGGAGCCCCAGGACGCTCCGGATGAAGCCCGCCCGCCAGCCGCCGAAGATCGTGGCGCCGATGAAACCAAGCAGTACCAGGTCCATGGGCCAGAGGATAGCCGCCACGCTCCGCGATTGGAACGTCTTCCCGGGCCGGACGGGTAAGATGGCGGCCGCGGACGGCCAGCGAACGCCGCCGCATCGCGCGCCTGTAGCTCAGTGGATAGAGCGTCGGCCTCCGGAGCCGAAGGTCGCAGGTTCGAATCCTGTCGGGCGCGCCAACGCCATACTTGATGGGCGCCGGGCGCCGCCCCAGGTCGGAAGGGTTGGCGCGGTGCCGACCGGACCGTGATCAAGGCTCTATTCGTCCTGCTTCGCCATGCCAGCCGATAATGCCCAACGCATGGTGCCGATCCCCGACTGCGATCACCCCTCGGTCGAGGTCGAGGTCGAACGCTCGATCCTCTCGCGGGTCGCGACCCGCCCGCCTAAACTGGGAGCCATGACGAACCTGCAGGAGACTCGTAGCCCGACCCGGGTCTTGGGGCCGTCCGTCCAGCGGGCTCAGGGTCGTCTCGGTGACGTCGTCGTGCGCGACCTGGTCACCGCGATCGTAACCGGGGTCGTGGCGCCGGGCGACGTGCTCCCGCCCGAGGGCACGCTGAGCGAACGCTTCGCGGTGAGCCGCACGGTGATCCGCGAATCGGTCAAGCGGCTCGACGAGAAGGGTCTCGTGACGGTGAGCCAGGGGCGGGGGACGCTCGTGAACCCGCCGCAACGCTGGAACGTGCTCGATCGGGACGTGCTCTCCGCGCTCGTCGACAACGACGAGTCACTCGTGGTGCTCGACGAGCTGGCCGTGGTTCGAGCGAGCTTGGAGGCCGCGATGGCCCGCGCCGCCGCCTCGCGGCGGACCGATTCGCGGGTCGCGGAGCTCCGCGCCGCGTTCGCTCTGGCCGAGGCCAGGATCGACGACCTCGATGCCTACAACGAAGCCGACGCGGCGTTCCACGATCTCGTGATGGAGCAGTCCGGCAACCGCCTAGCCGCCAACATCACGCGCATCCTGTTCGCACGAGCGCGGGCGAGCACGCGGTTCGTAGGCGTCACCCACCACGACGCCCTGAGCATGACGCTCAAGGAGCACCGCCGCATCCTCGACGCGATCGTGGCCGGCGATCCCGAGCTGGCCGCGCAGGCGATGCGCAAGCACATCCTCAGCTCGTGGCAGCGGCGCCGGCCGGTCCGGCCGGCCTAACGACCCATCGATATCGAGAGACTGCGAACGAGCCGGGCGCACTCCTCTTGATGACGAAGATTGGGATTGATTGCGGGCACTCATCACATGTATGATGTAACGGCGGCCCGCCATGCCCATGGCGCAGTCGCCAACCACCGCACGACGTGCGGTTCCGGACGATGGAGGAGACCATGGCACGTACCCGCGTCGGCGCCCTCGTAGGCGCCATCGTCATCCTCGCCGCTGCGTGCGGCGGTACGCCGGCCAGCCCGCCGGCAGCCAGCCCGCCGGCCAGCAGTGCCCCAGCGAGCCAGCCGGCCAGCAATGCCCCAGCCAGCGCGGCCACCGGCTACGGCTTCAAAACGGTCGCGCAAGACCCGACCGCCAAGATCACCATCTGGGTCGACGCCGACCGCTCGGCCATCGCCAAGGCCTTCCAGAACGACCACCCCGAGTGCCCGCTCAACATCGAGACCTACGACGCCAGCGCCGGGGGTAGCGACACGTTCCACACCAAGGTCTCGCTCCTCGACCAGGCGGGTGCAGGCTGGCCCGACGTCGCGTGGTCCGGACAGGTGAACGACGCCAGCTGGGCAGCGCATGACCAGAATGGCGTTCAGGCTTTCGCCGCGCCGCTTGACGAGGGCGTCGTCCCCAAGACCTGGCTCGACGGCTACACGCCGGGAGCGCTCGACCCCGTCACAGTCGACGGCCACATCTACGGCGCTCGCGACAACCTGGCGCCCGTCGTGTTCTGGTACAACAAGGCCCTGTTCGACAAGTTCGGGTACACCGTCCCGGCCACCTGGGAGGACTACCAGGCGCTCGGCGACAAGCTCGCGGCTGAGCACCCCGGGTACATCCTCGGCTCGATCGGCGATCCCTTCACCGCCGTGCTGACCGACATGTGGGCCGCTCAGGCCCCGATCTACACCGTGAGTGGCAAAACCTTCACCAGCGACTTCTCGGACAGCCACACGACTCGCATGATCGCCCTACTGGACCACATGTTCGCGAACAAGACCCTGGCGATCGACGGACTGTTCACCCCCGACTGGGTCAAGAAGTGGAAGGGCAAGGTCCTCGCGATCCCTGGCCCAACGTGGTTCACGGGAGGCCTCTTCCAGAACAAGGACAACCTCGCCGGGCAGCCAGGCGAGTGGGGTGCCGGCCACGCCCTCCACTGGGCTGGCGAGCCAATCGCCACCGGCAACGTGGGTGGCGGCTTCTGGTACGGGTCGAGCCACTCGGCGAACCTCGCATGCGAGGGTACCTACCTGCAGTACGTGACGAGCGGACCCCAGTCGGTCAAGCTCATCACGGGCCTCCCGGCCTACGCCTCGACCGCAAGTGCGTGGTTGGACGCGCAGACCAGTAGTGGCTTCTGGGCCAACTCGGACACGTTCAAGGACGTCGTCGGTGAGGCAGCCAACAACATCTGGAAGGGCTGGGGTGCCACGCTCCCCTTCAGTGCCGAGCCTCCGTGGGCGGAGATCGTGAATCCGGCGCTTGCTTCCGGAAAGACCATTGCCTCGCAGGTCGCTGCTTGGCAGCAAAGAATGGTGGACGACGCCAAAGTCAACGGCTTCACGGTCGTCACCAAGTAAGAGAAGGTAAGAACCATCCCTCAGACCGACGCCTCGGCGCCCACTGCCGCCCCCGCAACGGGGCGGCAGTGGCGCGCCGGGCGACCGCGAAGCCGACGACCGCGAGGCCGAGCTAGCGCGCAGGCATTCGCCGCCTACCTGTTCTCCAGCGGCTACGTGCTGCTGCTACTGGTCTTCGGCGTCCTGCCCATGTTCTATGCCCTGTATCTCTCATTCACGAAGAGTGGGCAATTCGTCGGGCTCGACAACTACGTGAAGGCCGTCGGCGACTTTCGGTTCTGGCCGGCCGTGGAGCACGTCGCGGCTTTCCTGGTGATCTGGGTGGTGACCCTGACCGGGCTCGTCACCCTGCTGGCGCTCATCGTCCACGCCGTGCGCGTCAGGTGGCTTTCCACCACCGCGCGCTTCCTGTTCTACATCCCCGGCGCGTTCGCGGGTTCGGCCAGCGTCATGCTCTGGCTCTTCGTGCTCAATCCCTCGGTCAGCCCGGTGTCCTTCGTCCTGAAGTGGTTCGGGTACACGAACTTCGTTCAAGCCATCGACCTGAACAACCTGCCCTTGATTTTCACGGTCATTGCGTTCTGGACCGGCGCCGGTGGATGGATCATCATCATGTACGGCGCGTTGAACAACATCTCCGACGAGATCATGGAGGCTGCCCGCTGTGACGGCGCCAGCGCCATCCAGACCGCGTTGTACATCCAGATCCCAATGATTCGGAAGTGGATCGCGTACATGGCCGTCATCTCGGTCGCCGCCGGGACCCAGCTGTTCGCGGAACCCAAAATCCTCGCCCAGGCGAGCAGGAACCAGATCCCGAAGCACTATTCCCTCAATGAACTCGCATACGTCACCGCTTTCGGCCCGCAAGCGGACTTCAACGCCTCTGCCGCGATCTCGATGATGTTGCTCGTCGTGGCGGCGGGGCTTGCTGCGTTCTTCGTCTTCCGAGGAGGACTCTTTGACCGCGACTAGAAGATCCGTCGTGCGGTCTGACTTCGCGCCGGGCCGCTGGCTCGGTCGCGTGACAGCTTTCCTGATCGCTGGATTCTTCGCGGTGTTCTTCGTCCTTCCCCTGGTTTGGCTCCTGCTCGCGCCGACGAAGGACACCGCCCAACTCAACGGCTTTCACGGCGAGGCTTCCCTGAGTTTCGGCTCCTTCGAACAACTCGTCGCAAACTGGAACGAGCTGGTCGGGTTCCAGGATGGCCGCATCTGGGCGTGGCTCGGGAATTCGGTGTTCTACGCCGGGGTCGCGTTGGTGCTGACGCTCCTCGTGTCAATTCCGGCCGGCTACGCGCTGGCCAAGACCAACTTCAGGTTTCGCCGCGCGATCCTCATCTCGACCCTCATGGTGATGCTCATCCCGAACACGGCGCTCGTGCTGCCGGTCTTCCTTGAAATCAACGCCGTGCACCTCGTCGGAACGCCGTGGGCGGTCATCCTGCCGTTCTCGTTCTTCCCATTCGGCGTCTATCTGGCGTATCTCTACTTCTCCACAAGCGTTTCGCGCGAGCTTCTCGACGCCGCCCGCATCGATGGCGCGGGCGAGTTCGCGGTCTTCCGGCGGATAGCGCTGCCGCTCGCGGTCCCTGTCGTCGCGCTCGTGGGCTTCTTCAACTTCGTCACCAACTGGAACAACTATTTCCTCCCCTTCGTGATGCTTCCCGGGTCGAAGACACAGCCCATTCAAGTGGGTCTGGTGGAATTGCTCGCGAATGTCCGGGAGTTCAATCCGACAACCGTCGCCTCCGACTCGATCCCATTTCCACAGCTGGCGCTCGCGACGCTGATCTCCGTCGCACCGGTGCTGATCACCTTCGTGTTCTCGCAGCGCTTCCTCGTGGCGGGCCTCACCGCTGGCGCAACCAAGGAGTGAGTTGAACCTCCCGCACCGACCGACCTCGGTGGTGGTCACCACCGAGGTGCACGCGTGCGCGGCCCTGCGCGGCGCGCACCTCCTGGGCTTTCGCGTGCCGGAGCCCGAGCTCGTCGTTCGCGAGTCGTCCGGCACCGTGTCTTCCCCGACAAGCTGACGTCCGGAGACGAGGAGAAGGCATGCGCATCACCGGCGTCCGAACGGTCCTCTACGAGTACACCACGGTACGTCCGATCGGCGACGTCCAACTGCCCGGAGGAGCCGAGATCACGACCGATCTGGCGGTCTTCCTCTTGACCGACGAGGAGCCGGTCGGCCTGGCCATCTCGTCGCCGGGAGCCCGGCCAGTCATCCATTCTCTGGCGGAGTCGCTGGTCGGGTGCGACCCACGCGAGGTCCGCGCGCTCTACGAGCTGATGCTGCGGATCACCTTCAAGTCTGGCACGGGAGGCGCGATCGGAGCCGCGATCGGGGCGCTCGACTGCGCACTCTGGGACCTGCGCGCGAAGGCCCGCGCTCTCCCGCTCTGGCGCGAGCTCGGCGGCGACTCGAACCGCGTTGCGGCCTACGCCAGCGGTCTTGACGCGCCGCTCGACGACGACGCGCTCGTGACCTATTACCGCGGCATGGCCACGCGCTACGGGATGAGCGCAGGCAAGCTCAAGGTTGGCCGCGAGCCCGAGCGCGACCTCGAACGGCTCCGGCTGTTGCGCGACGCCCTGTCCGTGGGAGCCGGCCAGCCGCAGCCAAGCCTGATGGTCGATGCCAACGAGTTCTGGACCCCGAAGCAGGCCATCCGGCGCATTCGCGCCCTGGAGCGCGAGTTCGACCTGGTCTGGGTCGAGGAGCCAGCTCGTCGCGACGACCACCGCGGGCTCGCCCGCGTCTCGCGCGGCATTAGCGCCGCCGTCGCCACCGGCGAGAACCTGAGCTCCGTTGGCCAGTTCATGCCCCTGTTGCTCCACGAGGCCGTGGACGTGGTCCAGCCCTCGGTGCAGCAGCTCGGGATCACCGGGGCGCTTCGCGTCGCGGAGCTCGCCGACGCCTTCAGCCTGCCCATCGCCCTGGTGAACTGCCCCGGACGATACGCGGCGCACGTGGCGGCGGTCGTTCCGAACCATCTGGCGATGGAGGTCGTCGATGCCGGCCGGGACGCGGTGATCGCCACCGACCACCGCCTGGAGGGTGGCTCCATCCTCCTCAGTGATGCACCCGGCCTGGGTTTCAGCTTCGACGAAGGGCAGCTTGCCGCCCATGCCGTTGACACACCGTCCGCCGGATCGCAGGGCAGGGCGTACCGGCGCTCACGCGACTCGGGCATCTCCGAGCCGGGCCTCGCCAACTCGTGAACGGTCGGGCTCGTCAGCCCGACCGGCGTGTTTGCCGAATACGCGGGCTGGCAGACGCACCAGGCCTGGTCGCGGGCTCAGTCTCGAGGGCGCCCTCACCGAGCAGCCGCTACTCAGTGGCTCCGCTTGGCACCGACGCAGTCCGTCCTCGCGAACCCCGCGGATATCGCCCCAGGTGATGCCAGCCTGCCCCCGCCTACGATCACGTACAGCGAGAAGAACGCCCACGTCGTGATCCGGCCTCCAACCCGGGGGGCTATTCGTGGTGCCAAGTGATGTCGGCTGTTGGACAATGTTCCTTACGTAAGGTATATTACACAGATGAGGGCTGACCCGAGCCTTGCCGCCGAACTCATTGACGCCGTTGGGACCATCTCCGCAACGTCACGACTGGCGTTCGCGTCTGCCGGTCCCCCATCGGTCGGGTTCGTAGCGCTCGCGACGCTCCGCCACCTGGCCCGGCATGGGCCCATGTCGATCACCGACCTCGCCCGGATCGACCGCGTGACGACGCAGGCGATCTCGCTGCGCACCCGACCGCTGATCGAGGAAGGCCTCGTGGCGCGAGCACGGGATCCCCGCGACGGCCGGCGGACGCTCCTCGCGGCGACCGGCGCCGGCCGGGCCGTCATCGCGGCGTCAGAGGGCAGATTGAGCACCGCCTTCGCCCACGCCTTGGCTGGCCTCTCCCCAGCCGAGCTTGACGCCCTGCGGGCCGCGGCGCCCGCCCTGGATCGCCTCGGCACCCTGTTTCGCGAGGCCGCGCGTGACCGCTGACGGCAGCGAACCCGCCGTCCGAGCGTTTTTCGATGCGTTCGGGCGCGCGTCCGAGGCGGGCGACTGGGCGAGCTACGGAACCATGTTCCTGCCGACCTTCATGAGCCTCGACCCGAACGCGGCCGCTCCCGTCGATCGCGACCGCCTGATCGCGTTCCTCCCGCATCGACGCCAGCTGTTCGAGCGGGCGGGCGTCACCGGCACTCGCCTGTCCGAGCTCTCGGTCACGGATCTCGACGACCGGCACGCCATCGCACAGACGACTTGGGCCGTGGACTTCGACGTTCCGCGTGACCCCGTGGTGCTCCGCTCAACGTTCCTGCTTCGCCGTGACGACGTTTGGCGCATCGCGGTCTATCTCAACCACGACGTTCTCGGGGAGCTGCTGGCCTCGCCGACGCCCAGCGACCCACCCGAGGGAGGCCCGAATGCCGCGCGTGACTGACCACGAGTGCCGGCGGCGCTGGCGCTGTCGCGCGCCTACACCGTCGTAGGCAGGATCAGCCGCCGGCGGCAAGGACCATGGCCCGCCGGTGGGCCGCAATCCAGGCGTCGTCCGCGGCGGCCCGCTCGTCACCTCCGGCCCTCGCCCAGTTGCGGATCCACGACGCGTTTCCAGCGGCGATCTCCGAGCGGATGTTGGCGATTGAGTGGGCCCGCTCCTCGACGAGGACGTCGACCAGCTCCTCAGCTCGGTCCGGCCCCAGCCTGTATCCGCGGGCGAGCACGCCGAGGCGTCGGACCCCGTCCAGGTCGACCGGGTGCTGGTCACGCCGCGCGGGATCGCCGAGCGGCCCCCACGTCTCGGCCGCGATCGCCAGGTCCCAAAGTGGCCGACCGGGCGCTGCCATCGCGAAATCGATCAGGGCGATGACATGCCCATCGCGGAAGACGACGTTTTCCGGGAAGAGATCGTTGTGGCAGATCGTCTGGCCGCCGCTTGGATCGGCCCAGTCGGTCGCCCATTCCATCGTCCCGGCCGGTCGGAACGAACTCGTCGCTTCGTGCAGCCGTCGAACGAGTACCCCGAGGTCGGCAAGCGCCTGATCCGTCATCGCCCAGGCAGGGTAGGGCGGCAACGGCACGTCACCGTCCATCCACGACAGGACCTCGCGGCCCTGCTCGTCGAGCCCGAGATAGCGCGGCGCGCCGTCGAAGCCGACCGCTTCGAGATGGAGCAGCAGCTCCCGGACGGCCTGGCCCGACTGGCCCACGACCCGTCGCACGGTATTCCCGACCCGAACCGGCGCGTAACGTGGGTCCATGCTCCCGATCAGCGATTGTTCGCTCGTCACGTCTCCATACTGACCTGTCCGTACAGGAGCGCCAGCGGCTTCACGTGGGCCCCCGATTGGAGGGACGACGCAGCCTGAGGTGATGCAGACCTTTCCGCCGCCAGGATCGCGACCGTGGAGTGAGCGACTCACTGGTGTGACTGCTGGCAATAGGGCCCTTCGCAACCCCAAACCCCATGGCATAGTGGGCGCCATGGTTGTTCGGACGGTGATTGAACGCGGGCCCAAGGCGAAGCGCACAGTGGCGTTCAGCGTCGACTGGCCCGGTTGGAGCCGGGGCGCGAACACCGCCGAGCTTGCCTTGGAGACGCTCGAGTCCTATCGGGAGCGCTACCGGCCCATCGCGAGCCTTGCCGGGATGGCTCCCGAGTTCGATGCGGCTGGCCCGCTCGAGATCGTGGAGGAGAAAGTTGGTACCGGCTCGGTCGATTTCTGGGCCATCTCCTTCTCGCCGTCGTCGGCCGAGCAGGGACCGCTGACCGATTCCGAGTTCGACCGCGGGATCACCCTGCTGCGAGCCTGTTGGGCCTACTTCGACGGTGTCGCGGCCCGGGTCTCTCCGGAGATGCGCAAAGGCCCCCGGGGTGGGGGACGGGACCGCAACCGGATCATCCGCCACACCATCCGGACCGAGAGCGAGGACTTCGCGAAGCAGGTCGGCCTGCGGATCCCGGAGGAAGCGGCGCTCACGCCGGATGGGCTGCGGCAACATCGGGAAACCTAT
>JBBRIV010000030.1:0-17032 GCA_038220425.1 Candidatus Limnocylindrales bacterium | reverse complement strand
CAGCCAGTGCCCGGATGATCACCTGGATGCGGCCCTGGGCGTTCACGTAGCGGTCGAAATAACTGCGCAGCCGGTCCCGCCCGCGGAACAGGCCAAGGAATCTGCGCCCTGGTAACCGGGCAAGGTCGTTGCGGGCTGGGTCAAGGTCCTCGACGATTCGGCGAAGCTCGAGCAGGTTCTGGGCGATCGGCGACGAGCCGTCGATCACGCCACCCATCGCCCGCAACGGTCGATCGAGGAGCCGTGAACTGAGCTGCGCGGTGGCCACGAACTCTCGTTGACCAAGGCTGTTGATATCGCTGATCCGACGCCCGTATTCGGTGCCGTTTGGATCGAGCGTGGTGATCGAGCCAACGATGTCGGCCACCATCGCATCGATCCGGCCGGACATGCCCGCGGCGATCGCGCCGGACCCGGCGCGCAGGTTCATCCCGGTTGAGCGGACTCTGACTCGGTTGCGGGCGCGGCTGCCGGGGCAACTCCGGACGGCGCTTCCGGCCGGCTCCGCGCGGTCCGCCTGGTCGGGATGGAGGACACGATTGTCGGCTGCGCGGATCGACCGGCGGAGTCGCCTGGGGCACCCGCGCCGTCGCCAGTCTGAGTGCCGATCATCGGCGCGATGGTCTGGCGGGCGATGTTCGCCAGAACACCGGCCTGCTGGATCATTTCGGCCAGCGTCTCGGTGACGCCGGCGGCCCCGTTGAGGACGGTGAACGTGCCCACGTGCTCAAATGAAGACGCGGCGGCCCGGACGATCTCAGGCAGGTTGGCCGCGATCTGCTGGGCGATGACCGCCTCCTGGTTGTGGCTGAGCGCCGATGCTCGGCGTTCGATACCGGCTGCCTCCGCTTCCATCCGGGCCTTGACCGCGTCGGCCTCGGCCAGGCCCCGTGCCCGGATCGCGTCTCCTTCGGCCTGACCAGTCAGGCGGGTGGCCCCCGCCTGGGCTTCGGCCTGGATGGTCAGCGCGGCGGCCTGGGCCTCGGCCTGGACGCGGGTCTGGCCGGCGGCAGCCTCGGCCGCCAGGCGGACTTCCTGGGCGGCGGCCTCGGCTTGCCGGATCCGGACGTCGCGAGCCGCGGCGGCGAGGGTGGTCTGTCGGTAGGCCTCGGCATCGGCCGGCTTGCGCACATCTACCTGGAGCTGCTGCTCCGTCTGCTGGGCCTGGAGCTCGGCGACCCGGGTCTCCTGCTCAACCACGGCCTGGCGGGCCTTGGCTTCGGCCAGCGGACCCTGCTGCTTCGCTGCGTTGGTTGCCTGGTCGATCTCGGCCTGGTAACCGGCCTTCTTGATCTCCGTGTTTCGTGTGGACTCGGCGATCTGGGCCTGGGCGGCCTGTTCCTGGCCGACGGCCTCGCGCTCGGCATTGGCCCGGGCGATCCGGGCGTTCTGCTCAACCTCGGCCTGGTGGGGCACCGCAAGGTTCTCGATGTAGGCACTTGGGCTGGTAATTGCCTGGATCTGGAAGCTGTCGATGACCAGGCCGAACGACTCCATCTCCTGCGTGCAGCGATCGCGGACCTGCTGGGTGAACTTGTCCTGGTCGCTGATCATGTCCTCGACGGTCATCGATCCGGCGATCGCCCGGAGGTGACCCACGAACACGTTCTGGACCTTGGTCTCGAGCTCGGTCGCCGGTCGATCGAGGAAACGCCGGGCCGCGTTGGCGATCGACTGGTAGTCGTCACCGACCTTGTAGACCACGATCCCGCGCAGGTCGACCTGGATCTTCTGCTGACTGACGCAGGGCACGGTGATTTCGCTTTCGTGCGCTTCCAGCGACAGTCGCCGAACCTTGGTCAGGCCAGGCAGGATCAGCGCGCCACGTCCGGTCACGATGTTGAAGCCCATGCTCTCGCCGGTGCCGGCCGGTCGGGCATTGGCCCGCAGGCCAGAAATGATCAGGGCCTCATCGGGCTCGGCCACCCGCCAGCTCGCCCGGAAGACGAGGAATACCGTCAGCAGGATGGCAAAAATCACGACGAGGATCACGACGAGCGTGATCCCAATGTCCAGGGTCACCTTGGAAGCCTCATAGCGTCCGTCGGGGAAACCTCGACGGTTCGACCCCCGAGGCTGCCGACTACCAGGACCTGGGTATACCTCGGGATGGTGGAGTCCTTGTCGGCTGCACGAGCCAGGAATCGCTCCGTGCCCTGCCGAACTTCGATCATCACCTCGCCCAGGTGCCCCGGCGTGATTTCCGCCGTGACCCGAGCGAGCTTGCCGACGACGTCGAGACTCATGCCTCCCTCACGTACAGCGTAGTGCCAGCTTCGTGGCGCAATCCATCGTAGTCCCTGGCGCCGCGGATCGGACAGAACGGCCCGCGCATATTCTTGGGCCCGACGTTCATCGGACCACGGAGGCAGGCATGGCGGCGCGCAGCCCGACCCTGATCTATGTCCACGGCGCGGGCGCCCAACCGCCCGAGGCCGACTGGGTCCGGCTCCACAACCAGATCCTGTTCGCCGACCGCCCGGCTCCAACCACCGACCTGGCCTACTACGCCGACCTGATCCAGCAATTCGATGCCCCCGGCACGTTGCCCGTGGCGGCGGGTCCGGGCCCGGAACGGGTCCTGGCCGATTCGATCCATCACAGCGTGGCCGGTGAAGGCCGGACCCACGAGGCCCACCTGTTCCTGCTCCGGCTGGCCGCTGCCATGGGCCCCACCGACCATCGCTCGCGCTTCGCCCTGCCCGGTCACGTGATCCCACCGGTCATGCGCAACTTCTACCGGGAGATCTCGGGCTATCTCCACGGCACGCCCGGGATCGCCGACGAGATGCGCGGGCGGGTCCGGGCGGTCATCGACCGAAACGACGGCCCACTGGTCGTGGTCGCCCACAGCCTGGGCTCGATCATCGCCTTCGACGTCCTGGGCGAGCCCGGGCTGGCCGGCCGCGAGGTGAGCTTCCTGACGGTGGGCTCGCCGCTGGGTCTGGGGCCGGCC
The DNA here is from genome assembly GCA_038220425.1 of Candidatus Limnocylindrales bacterium. GTDB lineage: Bacteria > Chloroflexota > Limnocylindria > Limnocylindrales > CSP1-4 > Palsa-1033. Next base: position 14,076 of record JBBRIV010000030.1, on the reverse strand, counting down.
CAGGATCACCTGCGAGCGTGGCGGGGCAGCCGTCCGATCGAGATCCCGACAGGCGTCGCGACCTGGCGCAACTTCCAGGCGGCGGGTGATCCTGTGGCCGTGGGCACCGGTCTCGAGGACCTGCGCAACGACTACGCGCCGGTCCTTCGAGTCCATGCCACCGAGGTCCGCAACGAGGCGGAGTGGCATCACGCCTTCAGCGGCTATCTCGAGACGCCCGAGGTCCGCGACGCGATCTACGCCCGGCTATCCGAGCGGACGCACCCCGGCCGGGGCTGACGGCTCAGCCGGAACGGCGGCGCGCTTCGACGGCTTCGGCGATCGCCGATCGGATGACCGCGGTGAACTCCGCCGGACGGTCCAGGCTGGACAGGTGATAGGCGCCGGGCAAGGTCACCAGGCGGCCCTGCCGGGCACGCGCCAGGAACCCCCGTTCACCCGGGCGCATCGCGACGTCACGACCACCGTTGACCAGGACGACGGTGCCCGGATAGGCCGCCAGCCTGGGCAGGAACGACTCCCCGGCCAGCGAGCGGAGGGCTTCCGAGCCGCCTCGTGACGCAAAGCCCGAGCGCACGAGCAGGTCGCCCAGCCCACCCGGATAGCGTCGCCGGATGAAGGCCGCCGTCAGCCGGTTGAGCATGAAATGCTGGCTCCGGTCGTAGGCCAGGGCCAGGACCCGGAACGAATGCGCCCGCCGGCCGGTCGGCTCGGCCGTCGCACCGGCCAGGACCAACGCATCGGCAATGCCGGGATCCTCGGCGGCCAGGGCCATGGCCACGTAGCCACCGAGGGACAGGCCCACGATCACGATCGGTACGAGCGGGCTGAGCGCCTGACGCTCGGAGTCGATCGCAGCCCGGACCAGGGCCACGGCGGCCGGCAGGGTGAAGCGCTGGTCGGCGAGCCGGCCATGACCCGGCAGGTCCACGGCCAGGGTCCGATTCGACGTCGACAGCGCCTCGACCTGGGGTGTCCAAAACGTCCGGTTCAGGCGGGTGGGATGGACGAAGACCACGAGTGGGGCACCGCTTGGACCGGCTGCCGTCCAGCGAGGATCGATCCCGGCCGCGCCCGCTTCCATGGCCGGAGTCTAGGCGCAGCCTCGGGCTCCGGCGCTACCCTGTCTGGCGTGGCCACAGAATCGCCCAGCTGGTCGACCCTGCTCGACATCCTCGATGACGCCGCCGCTCGCTACGGCGATCAACCGGCCCTCGGCCTGCGCCGCGACGACGGCAGCTCGATGAGCTGGAGCTTCCGCGAGTTCGACCGGCGAACCCGCCTGGTCGCCTGGCGCCTCCGGGCGCTGGGCCTGAAGCCCGGTGACCGACTGCTGACCTGGTCGCCATCGACGCCGGAGCTGCCCGCGGTCTACTACGGAGCCATCCGGGCCGGCGTCGTGATCGTGCCCCTCGACCTGCGCATGGCCCCCGAGTCGATCGAGCGGATCGCCTCGCGGGCCGAGGCAGCCCGGCTGGCCGTCGGGACCGGCCGCGATGCGCCCGACCCGCGCGACGCACGGCTCGATGCGGTCCCCACCTCGACCGTGGAGGCGCTGGCCGACGAGGCCGGCGAGGGCGACTCGGGCGTGGTCTTCCCGGCCGATTGGGAGGCCCAGGTCCTGGCCTGGCCGCGGCCGGCGCCCGAGGACCTGTTCGAGATCATCTTCACCAGCGGCACGACCGGCAATCCCAAGGGCGTGCTGCTGACTCACCGGTGCATCGCCGAGACGGTCGGGGCGATCCACGACGTCATCCCGCCCCAGGAACACCGGCTGGTGTCGCTGCTGCCCCTCTCCCACCTCATGGAGCAGGTCGCAGCCCTGTTCTACGCCCTGACCGTGGGCGGCAACATCCTGTACATCCGGAGCCGCAACCCGCGGGTGATCATCGAGGCGATGCGCGACCACCGGGTGACGACGATGCTCGTCGTGCCCCAGATCCTCGACCTGTTCTGGAGCGCCATCGAACGCGAGGCGGAGGCGTCCGGCCGGAGTGCGGCCTTCGAACGGCTGCGCTCGATTGCCCGCCACCTGCCCTATCGCGCCCGGCGCCTGATCTTCCGGCGCGTCCACCAGCGCCTGGGCGGCGACCTGAACCTGCTCGTGTGCGCGGCCGCCTTCCTGCCACCCCAGCTCCAGCAGGCCTGGGAGGACCTGGGCATCGTCGTCATGCAGGGCTACGGGGCCACCGAGTGCGGGATGGCCTCGGTGACGAGCAAGGCCGACCACGGCCTGGGAACGGTCGGCCGGACCATCCCGCCGATCGAGGTTCGGCTGGCCGACGACGGCGAGATCCAGGTGAGCGGGCCCACCCTGTTCTCGGGCTATTGGCGCGACCCCGAGACGACGGCCGCGGCATTCACCCCGGATGGCTGGTACCGCACCGGCGACATCGGCCGCCACGACGCCGGCGGGCACCTGGTCCTGATGGGCCGGACCAAGGACATCATCGTCCTGCCCAACGGCCTGAACGTCTATCCCGAGGACATCGAGAACGCCCTGCGCATCGCCGGAATTCGGGACAGTGTGGTGATCGAGACGCGGCCCGGCCGGATCGAGGCGGTGGTCCTGGCCCCAGGTTCGCATGCCCTCCCCCAGGGCGGCGACATCCCCGTCCGGAATGCCAACGCGCCCCTGGCACAGGGTGTCGACCCGGCCGTCCTGCGGGCCCAGATCGAGGCCACGGTCAAGACCGCCAACGCGACCCTGGCCAGTCACCAGCGAGTCACGGCCTGGCGACTGTGGCCCGAGGCCGACTTCCCGCGGACGCACACGCTCAAAGTCAAGCGCGACCAGGTCCGAGCCTGGGCAGCCGTGGACGAACCAATCCCGGTCCGCCAGGGCTGACGCTCCGCCGCGCGCCCGGTCGCGGTGGCGGGTCAGGGCACCGCTCGCGGCGCCTTGGTTCCCATGAGGCGACAAAATGAGTGGGTTTTCCCCGGCTTGGCGGCCCAACTCCCTCCAGGGACGCAGTCAACGGCCCGATTCACTCGTCGGCCGTCCCGATTCCGTGCGTGACGCCGCGATTCGAGGACATCTGGGGTTGCCAAGCCGACCTTGGGCGTGATTTCGGGCCGTTTGTCGCCCCACAGGAACCAGGTGGCCTAGAACGGCCGACGCTCAACCGCTCATCCGATCGGCACTCAGCGCGGGATGCTGATCGCCACTCCAAACGTCTGCAGGGCGCTGTCGATCGCCGGCGAACGCGGGTCAGTCGATGCGGATGGCGACCAGCTGTAGAAGAGCACGCACGAGCCGTCCTGGCGGAGGGTGAACTTCGCATCGGGCACGAACTGGATCCGGCCTTCGCCGGTGCCGATGTAGGCGGCCTGCTGCTGGGCGGCGGCGTAGGCGCTGGCCGGATCGGGGAACCCGTACAGGACGATGAAACCGTGGTCGGGATCGCCGGGGAGCTGGACCTGGCCGACGGTCCTGGGCGCCCCGGCCAGGATCGGCGATTCGCCCGGCCGAACCGCGGACGACGGCTGGACCAGGTTGAACCCGGCGGCGCCCAGGGCGGTCGCAAGGTCCGTTCGACAGACCTGCAGCGTCGCACTCAGGCTCACCTGGGGGGTGGGCGGGACGGTCGGCTGGATTGCGCCATTGGCGGCGATCCCGCAGCCAACCAGCAGAATTGGCAACAGAACCGTCAGCACAATCGGCAGCAGGGCGAGGCCCGGCCCACGCCTGGCCGGCCTCATCCCGGCGGCCAGGTCATCGATCGGCCGCCGAGCAGGTGGACGTGCAGATGTCCGACGGTCTGGCCGCCCCACTCGCCCACGTTGGTGACCATCCGGTAGCCGTCCTCGGTCAACCCCTCCGAGCGGGCAAACGCCGCCGCCGCCCCAAAGAGCTGGCCGAGCATCGGGCCGTCGGCCGGAGTCAGCTCGGCCGCCGAGACGATGTGCTCGCGGGGCAGGAACAGGACGTGGCTGGGTGCCCGTGGCGCGATGTCCCGGATCGCGATCACGGACGCATCCTCGTACACCCGGGTGGCCGGGATCTCGCCGGCGACGATCCGGCAGAACAGGCAGCTGGGATCGGCCGTCCGGCTCACCGGGTCACCACAGCACCGGCTTGGTGCTCATCAGGAAGCCGATCGTGGCGACCAGCCCGGCCATCGCATACGACACGTAGCGCTGGCGCCGGGCCCGGGCGCGCCAGACCTCATCGTCCCAGGCAGCTCGGATGCCCACGAGTCGATGGAGGTTGGGACGCTGCACGAAGAACGCCAGGAGCAGGTCCAGGGCATAGATCGCGAGGGCTACCAGCAACCACGTCTGGGCGGCCAGCCGGTAGCCCAGGGCCAGGATCAGGGCAACCCCGGTGATCGCCACCCCCACCCCGATGACCAGCGTTCCACCGCTCTGCATCCGGAGCAGGAGCTTGACCAGGCGGCTGCCCGATTCGGTCGTGGCCCGCCTGGTCCGCAGGGCGAAGGGCAGGAGCAGCGACGGCAGCAGCAAGGTGATCGCCAGGACGATGTGGGTGATCAGCAGGATCGGAAACCAGGGCACGGCAAGATTGTAGTCGGGGGCTCAGGCGAGGCCGCGCTGGAACTCCAGGGCCACCCATTCGCCCTCGGCGGTCCGGCCCAAAGGGCTGAGTCCAACCATTTCGAAGGCCGTCCGGACATCCAATTCGCGGTCGATGAAGATCCCCGAGGCAAGCAGCCGGCCGCCTGGGCGGAGCTCGGCCTGGAGCTCACCCGCGAGAGTCACGAGCAGGCTGGCGATCAGGTTGGCAACCACCAGGTCGAACGGACCGCTCCGGCTGGGCAGGCTGCCCTGGCGGACGTCCACCTTCAACCGGTTGCGCTGGGCATTGGCCGCGCTCGCCTCGACCGCGATCGGATCGGTGTCGACACCCACCAGCTCGGTGGCACCGAACAGGCCCGCGGCGATCAGCAGGATGCCCGAGCCGCAGCCGACATCAAGCACCTTCGCGCCGGGCATCAGGCCGGCATCCGCCCAGGCTTCGATCCCGGCCAGGCACAGGCGGGTGGTGGGGTGGAGGCCCGTGCCAAAGGCCATCCCGGGATCAAGGGCGAGGACGACGTCTCCAGGTTGCCGGCGGTGGCGCCGCCAGGTTGGCCGGATGACCAGCCGGCGACCGATCCGGAGGACCGGGAAGTGAGCCTTCCAGGCATGGGCCCAGTCGGCCTCGTGGACCACCGCCACCTCGAGCTCGCCGATTGGGCGCAGGTTGAATGCCTGGAGGTGACCCAGCGCCTGGCGCGCCTGGCGGACGGCGAGCCGGGCGGCGGTTCGATCGCGGCCGGGCAGGTAGGCCCGGACGATCGCCGGCTCGTTCGGGTCGATCCGCGCCCCCAGGCCTTCATCGATCAGCTCGAAGCCCGGCTGGACGCTGGTCCCGCCCGGGGCGAATCGCGACAGGATCTCGCTGACGGCCTCGACCGCTTCGATGTCGGCCCGCACCGACAGCTCGATCCAGGTGTCGCCGGCGCTCAGGCCTTCGTCGTCGGGCGGACCGGGATCCGGCCCCTCAACCAAGCGCGTCCTTCACCCGGTCGAGGATCCCGCTGCCGCTGGTGACCGCCTCGCCCGACGCGGCGGCCAGCTGCTCGAGCAACTCGCGCTGCTTCTTGGTCAGCCGGGTTGGCACAGTCACCTTGACGAAGACATGCAGGTCGCCCCGGGCGTTGGCCCGGCGGAGATGGGGCACGCCCTTGCCGCGCAGGCGGATCTCGGCGCCGGGTTGGGTGCCGGCCTTGATCTCGACCGGTTCGTCGCCTTCGATCGTGGGGATGGTGATCCGGGTACCAAGGGCCGCCTGGGCGATCGAGATCTCGCGCTCCAGGAACAGTTCGGTCCCCTCGCGCTTGAGCGTCTTGTGGGGCTGGATGTGGACGGCCACGTAGAGGCTGCCGGCCGGCCCGCCGTGGGGCCCCACCTCGCCCTCACCCGACAACCGGATCTGGTGACCTTCGTCGATTCCGGCGGGGACATTGACCCGGATCTTCTTGCGCTGTTCCACCCGGCCGTCGCCCCGGCAGGTCTCGCAGGGCGTCTCGACGATCCGGCCCTCACCGTGACAGCGCGGACAGGGCTGGACGTTGACCATCTGGCCGAGCATCGTCTGGCGAACGCTGCGAACCTCGCCCCGGCCCTCGCATTGGGGGCACTTGGTGACGTCCGTGCCGGGCTTGGCCCCCGAGCCGCTGCAGGTCGCGCAACGGTCGAGGACGGGGAACTCGATCTCCTTGTCGGTCCCCAGGACGGCCTCGGCAAAGGTCAGCCGGAGGTCATAGCGGAGGTCCGAGCCGGTGTTCGCCCGGCCGGTCCGTCGACCGCCGGCGGCAGTGCCCCCGAAGAACGCGTCGAAGATGTCGCCCAGGCCGCCGAAGCCCTGGCCAAAGCCGGCGCCCGCCGCCGCGCCGTCAACACCGGCTCGCCCGAACATGTCGTAGGCCTGCTTCTTGGTCGGATCGGACAGGACCTGGTAGGCCTCGTTGATCTCCTTGAAGCGGGTCTCGGAGCCGTCCTCCGCGTTGACGTCCGGATGCCACTTCTGGGCGAGCCGGCGGAACGATCGCTTGATGTCAGCGTCGTCGGCCGTCCGCTCGACCTCGAGGACCTCGTAGTAATCGCGCTCAGTCACCATTCGATGGCCAAGGATACGAGAGGTGGCCGCGAGGCGGGTGCCGGGTGAGTCTGAGGCTCAGCGCGTCCGGCCCCAACCGCGGTCAGGCAGTCGGCGCGTTGCTCTCCGTGGGGACGTCGCCCAGGACCGAACGCAGGGCAGCTGCGGCACCCAGCAGGGCCGACGATTCGGCCGGGATGATCAGCTTGGCGTTCGGGCTGTTGGCGAACTTCGAGAGGGTATCGAGCTGGAGAATCGCCACCAGGGTGGGACTGGGCTTGGCTGCCGCGATCGCGTCGTAGACGGTCTTGATCGCCTGGGCCCGGCCTTCAGCCTCCAGGATGGCGGCCTGCCGGTTGCCCTCGGCGCGCAAGATGGCCGACTGGCGCTCGCCCTCGGCGCTCTTGATCGCCGCCTGCCGGTTGCCATCGGCGACGTTGACCGCGGACTGCTGCAGTCCCTCCGACTGGAGGATCTTGGCCCGCTTCTCCTGGTCGGCCTGCTTCTGGAGGGCCAGGGCGGCCAGGATCTGGGGCGGCGGCGTGATCTCCACGATCTCGATTCGGTTGATTCGAATGCCCCACTTGTCGGTGACCGCCTCCATCTGCTGCTGGACGTCGATATTGATCCGCTCGCGCTCGGACAGGGCCTCGTCCAGGGACAGCGTGCCGATGACCGAGCGCAGGGCCGTCCGGGCCAGGGCGTCGATCGCCACGTCGAAGTTGGCGATGCTGAACAGGGCCTGCTTGGCGTCCACGATCTGAGTGAAGATCGTGGCGTTGACGGCCACGACCACGTTGTCCTTGGTGATCACTTCCTGGCGGTCGCCGGGCCGCGGGAACTCGCGCATGTCGACCATCACGATCGAGTCGATGAAGGGCATGATCAGGACCAGGCCCGGATCATGGATCCCGCGGAACTCGCCCAGGCGCTTGACCACCCCAACCGAGCCCTGCTGGACCAGGTTGACCACCGAGCGCAACAGGTTGAGGGCAAAGACGACGATCAGGATGATCAGGACCAGGACGACGATCCCGGCAATTGCGGCGCTGTCCATCTAGGGCGAACTCCAGTTCAAGGCCGGCTCAGCCGGCGGGGCGCACGACGAGCGTCGTTCCCCGAACCGCGGTGACGATCACGGAAGCATCGCCCCCGATCTGTGAACCGTCATGGGAGATCGCCAGCCAGCTCTCACCAGCCAGCCGAACGTGGCCAGGATGAAGCTCGTCGCCGATCGGATCGGTGGCCAGGGCACGCTCGCCGACAAAGCCGCCGTGGACGCCGCGCGAGGCGGTCCCACCGTTGCGGTGAATGAACCGGGTGGCGAACCGGGGTCGGATCACGAGGACGCCGGCTCCGGCAACCACGACGGCAAGGACCGCCTGGAGCCAGATCGGGCTGTCGGGCAGGACCAGGGCCAGGAGGCCTGCCGCGAACGCGCCGACGCCCAGGAAGACGGCATAGAACGCGGCGGTATGGAGCTCCGAGAGGAGCAGGATCACCCCAACCAGGAACCAGATGATGTAGATCACTGTCCGATGAGTGTAGGCCGATCACGGCCGGCCGCAAGCGTGGCCGCCCGGGCCAGGACATCGGCCAGCATCGGCGCGGTCAGTCTCCCGGTGAAGGTGTTCTGCTGCGATGGATGGAACGACGCGACCAACCGATACGGCCCGACCTGGACCTCGGCCCCGTGCCCGAAGCGGGGCTTTGGCCGGGGCACCGGGTGACCCAGAGCGGCCACGGTCCGGAGGACCACGTCCCAGCCGAATCCGCCCAGCGGCACGATCACCCGGACGTTCGCCAGGAGCGCAAGCTCGCGGGCCAGGAACGGGGCGCAATTGTCGCGCTCGTCGTTCGTTGGCCGGTTGAGTGGCGGCGCGCAGCGGACCGCGGCAGCAATGTAGGCGTCGGTCAGGGTCAGGCCGTCGTCGGCCCGGCGGGACGATCCTCGATCGGCGAAGCCCGTGTCATGCAGGGCCGTCCACAGGAAATCGCCCGACCGATCACCGGTGAAGACCCGGCCGGTCCGGTTGCCGCCGTGGGCGGCCGGCGCCAGGCCCACGATCAGGACGTGCGCGTTCGGGTCGCCAAAGCCTGGGAGCGGCCGGCCCCAGTAGGGTTCATCGGCGTAGCGGGCGACCTTGTCCGGGGCAACCTGTTCGCGCCACTCGACCAGCCGCGGGCAGCGCCGGCAGCCCACGATCTCGGCCTCAAGCACCGCCAGTGCGGCCAGGTCGACCATTCGCCGGCTACTTCAGCAGGAGCTTGTCGAGCCGGCGCGAGACGACCCACAGGCCGATCGCGCCCATCACCGACAGGTAGGCGATGTCAACCAGCAGGACCGGGCTGATCTGGCCCAGGGCCAGCGAGCGGAGGAGGTCGATGCAGCGCGACAGCGGGGTCAGCGCAACCAGGGTCCGCAGTGGCTCGGGATAGACGCTCAGCGGATAGAACGTGGACGAGAACAGGAACAGGGGCAGGGTGACCACGAAGATGTAGTCGAAGTCGGTCCAGCTCCGGACCCAGGTGGTCGCGGCCATGCCCACGGCCGCGAAGGCGAACCCGATCAGCATCGCGGCCGGCAGGGACAGGATCACCCACGGCGAGCGAACCAGGCCAAGGACCACCATCACGGCCAGGAAGCCGATTGCGTACAGGGTCCCCCGGATCAGGGCCCAGGCAATCTCGCCAACGGCGATGTCATTGATGCCCAGGGGCGTCGACAGGATCGCGTCGTAGGTCTTGGCGTAGCGCAGCTTGAAGAAGATGTTGAAGGTCGAGTCGTAGATGGCGCCGTTCATCGCCGACGAGGCGAGCAGGCCGGGTGCCACGAAGACGCTGTACGGGATCGTCGCGCCATCGGGCCCGGCCACGCTGCCGACCAGGGCGCCGATCCCGAAGCCAATCCCGAGCAGGTAGAAGAGCGGCTCGAAGAAGCCCGAGACCAGGACCAGCCAGGTCCGCCGGTAGTTCATCACGTTGCGCTCGACCAGCCGGTCGGCGCGCGGCGCGAAGGACAAGCCCGGGACCACCCGGCCAGCGAAGCTCATCGGCCGCCCCCTGCCCTACTTGGACAGCGCACGGCGGAAGGCCAGCAAGGCCCAGACCAGGCCGACGGCGATGTACCCGGCCAGGACGGCCAGGTGGATGACGGCCCCCAGCGGGTCGATCGTGCCGAGTGACAGTCCGCGGGCCAGGGCCACGCCGTGCCAGGTCGGCGTCAGCCAGGCGATCGGCTGGATCAAGGCCGGCAGCTGTTCGATCGGAAAGAACGTGCCCGAGAACAGGAACAGCGGAGTGATGAAGAAGCGAAAGATCACGCTGAACGCGGTGTCGTTCTTGCGTCCGGCCGCGAAGGCGGTGATCGGCGCGGCAAAGGCCAGCCCGGTCAGCACCGAGGCGCCGATGCCCAGGACACCCAGCGGCGACGCGACGAAGCCGAAGGCCAGCATCACCAGGAAGAACGCGCCGGCGACGATCGTCAGGCGGACGGCCACCCAGGCCAGCTGGCCGAAGACGATCCCGGCGACCGTGACCGGCGTCGCGTACATCCCATGAAAGGTCCGGTCCCAGGTGAACCCGCCCATCACCGTCCAGGTTGATTCGGATGTCGCGGTCTGCATCCCCTGGGCGGCCAGCAGGCCGGGCGCCAGGAACGCTGCGTAGGAGACCCCGCCCAGCGATGCGATCGCATTGCCGTGGTCGACAAATCCGCCCAGCCCGATGCCCATCGCCGCGAGGAACAGGACCGGCGACAGGAACGTCGAGAAGATCGAGCCGCGCCAGACCCGGCGGTAGACGCGCGCCTTGTACTCAAAGACGTGCCGAGCGCCGCCGGCCAGCGGCGAGCGAACCCGAGGCGCGGCGCCGGGACGAGTGACAGCGGTCATTCGATCAGGGTCCGGCCGGTCAGGCGCAGGAAGACGTCCTCCAGGCTCGAGCGCCGGACCAGGACGGTCTCGGGTCGGAGCCCGCGGGCGTGGGCTACTGCGGCGGCGGCCTCACCATCATCGGCATACAGGAGGACCCGGTCGGGCAGCCGTTCGATTCGGTCGGCCAGTCCGTCCAGCTCGGTCTCGAGTGTTTCCAGGACGCCCACCGGGAAGCGCAGCTCCAGGACCTCGCGGGTTGAGTACCGCTCAATCAGCTCCTTGGGCGAGCCCTCGGCCACGATCCGGGCCTTGTCCATGATCACGAGGCGGTCGCACAGCTGCTCGGCCTCGTCCATGTAGTGGGTCGTCAGGACCAGGGTGACGCCGCGCTGCTTGAGCCGGTAGAGGCGGTCCCAGAGCAGATGGCGTGCCTGCGGGTCGAGGCCGGTGGTCGGCTCGTCGAGGAGGAGCAGGTCGGGATCATTGACCAGCGAGCGGGCAATCGTTAGCCGGCGCTTCATGCCCCCCGACAGCGAATCGACCTGCGATCCCGCGCGGTCGGCGAGCTGCACGAATTCGAGGAGCTCGTCGGCCTTGATCCCGGCTGCGCGCCGGCCCAGGTCGAAATAGCGGCCATAGATGATCAGGTTCTCGCGGACCGTCAGCTCCATGTCGAGGGTGTCCTGCTGGGGCACCACCCCGAGGCGCGCCTTGATCCGGGCGCCGTCGCTGGCCGGGTTCATGCCCAGCACGCTCAACTCGCCGCCGGTGATCGGCGAGACGCACCCGATCATCCGCATCGTCGAGGTCTTGCCGGCGCCGTTGGGGCCCAGGAAGCCGAACGACTCGCCCGGTGCGACATCGAAGTCGATGGCGTCGACCGCCACGAAGTCGGCGAACTTCTTGGTCAGCCCGCGCGCCCGGATCAGGCTCTGACGGTCGGCGCCTGCAGGGATGGGGGTCGTCATGGGGACCGGAATGGTACCGCGGAGTCCTTGACGGCCGCGCGCGATCGCTGCAACATGATATCCGTGAGTATCACGTTTGACCCAGCAGATCGCTCGGGCAGCCTGTTGTACGACCAGGACTGCGGAATCTGCGTCGCGACGGCGGCCTGGCTGGCGGATCGCGCGGCACCTGATCGGCTGGGCCTGCTGGCGTTGGCCCAGGTTGCCAGCGACCCTCGGATCGAGGCGCTGGTCACGGGCCGGGACCTCACATCCAGGGTCCATTTCGTGCGCTCCGACGGCACGGTCCTGACCGGAGCCCGGGCGATCCTGGCCGCCGGCCGGCTCATTCCGCGCTGGCGATTCGTAGCGGTGCTGTACGACCATCCGCTGGGCCACCGGCTCCTCGAGCCTGTGTATGACGAGATCGCGGCACACCGCGGCCGGATCGGTCGCGCCCTCGGATTGCCGGCGGCCTGTGCGCTGCCACCCAGGTCGCTGGTCCGGGGCTAAACCGCCGGGGCGGCGCTGGCCCGGCGGAATCGCCGCGGCCCCGGTCCCTGGGTCGGGTTTGCGCGTGGCGCAGATGTCCGACCGATTTGGCAATCAACTGGTCGATCTCGTGCACCGGACGCAACGAATCGACCCAACTTGCCGGATTCTTGCGTGACACGGAAGCGAACGACGCGATCGGCCGCGGCCTCGTCGGATACATACCTCACGCGCAAACCGTCCGAGGCCGGACGGGCCGAACGGGCTGGTCCGCGCAAACCGTCCGAGGCAGAACCGCCGGGTCGGAGCCGGTGCCGGTGCCGGCCGGAATCGTCGAGCCCGCCGGTTGTGCGCCGGCGGGCTCAAGTAACTGAACGTGGGGTGGGTACCCGAGGTGCTAGACCTCGGTGAATTCGCCTTCGACCGTCTCGCCGGCGTCGGCGGATCCGGCGTCGCCGCCGGGCGCTGAACCGTCGGACGAGGAGCCGTTCGAGCCGGCGTCGCCCGGGGCACTACTTTCAGCCGAGGCGGCCTGGTAGGCGGCGGTCGAGATCCGGGCAAGGACCTCGGCCAGGGCTGTTCCGCCGGCGGTCACGGCCGCGGCATCACTGCCCTTGAGGGCCGTCCGGAGCTCCTCGATCTTGCGCTCGGCCTCGGCGCGATCCTCGGCCGAGACCTTGTCGCCAAGGTCCTTGAGGGTCCGCTCGCCCTGGAACGTGAGGGCCTCGGCCTGGTTTCGGGCCTCAACCTCCTCGCGCCGCTGGCGGTCCTCGTCGGCATGCTCCGCAGCGTCGCGGACCATCTTGTCGACGTCGTCCTTGGACAGCATCGACGAGGCGGTGATCCGGACCTGCTGCTCCTTGCCGGTGGCCCGGTCCTTGGCCTTGACGTCGAGGATGCCGTTGGCGTCGATATCGAAGGTCACCTCAACCTGGGGCACGCCGCGCGGTGCGGGCGGGATCCCGTCGAGGATGAACCGGCCGAGGGTCTTGTTGTCCTGGGCGAACTCGCGCTCACCCTGGAGAACATGGATCTCGACCTGGCTCTGGCTGTCGGAGGCCGTCGAGAAGGTCTGCGACTTGGAGCTGGGGATGGTCGTGTTGCGCTCGATCAGCCTGGTCATCACACTGCCCAGGGTCTCGATTCCCAGCGACAGCGGGGTGACGTCCAGGAGCAGGACGTCCTTGACGTCGCCGGCCAGGACACCGGCCTGGATCGCCGCCCCGACGGCCACGACCTCGTCCGGGTTGACCCCACGGTTGGGCTCCTTCCCCCCGAACATCGCCTTGACCGCCTCGATGACGGCGGGCATCCGGGTCATCCCGCCGACGAGCACGACCTCGTCGATTTCAGCCGGCTTGAGGCCGGCATCCTTGAGCGCCTTTTCGACCGGACCGCGGGTCTTGTCGATCAGGTCCGAGACGAGGTCCTCGAGCTTGGCCCGGGACAGGGTCACGACCAGGTGCGTGGGCCCGCTGCCGTCGGCGGTGATGTAGGGCAGGTTAATCTCGGTCTGGCTGGTCGAGCTGAGCTCGATCTTGGCCTTCTCGGCTGCTTCCTTGAGGCGCTGGAGGGCCTGCTGGTCCTTGCGCAGGTCGATCCCCTGGTCCTTCTTGAACTCGGCCAGCAGCCATTCGATGACCCGCTGGTCGAAGTCGTCGCCGCCCAGGTGGGTGTCGCCGTTGGTGGCCTTCACTTCGAAGACGCCGTCGCCCAGCTCCAGGATCGAGATGTCGAACGTGCCGCCGCCCAGGTCATAGACGGCGATCTTCTCGTCGTGCTTCTTGTCCAGGCCGTAGGCCAGGGCCGACGCGGTCGGCTCGTTGATGATTCGCTTGACGTCCAGGCCGGCAATCCGCCCGGCGTCCTTGGTGGCCTGGCGCTGGGTGTCGTCGAAATAGGCCGGGACCGTGATCACGGCCTCGGTGATCTTCTCGCCCAGGTAGGCCTCGGCATCGGCCTTGAGCTTCTGCAGGATCATGGCGCTGAGCTCGGGCGGGGTGTACGTCTTGCCCGCGGCGTCCACGACCAGTCCGTCGCTCTTGGCGTCCTTCTGGACCTTGTACGGAACAAGCTCCATCGAGCGCTTCGTCTCTGGATCGTCCCAGCGCCGGCCCATGAAGCGCTTGATCGAGTAGATGGTGTTGGTGGGGTTGGT
>JBBRIV010000029.1:0-17048 GCA_038220425.1 Candidatus Limnocylindrales bacterium | reverse complement strand
CCCACCGCTCCCGGCACGCACATGTGGCCGAGGTCCACGCACAGGCCGATCTCGACGTGGTTCGCGTCGGCCGGCCTGAGCAGGTCGGCGACCTGGGCCATGGTGGCCGGCTCGCGGACGGGCACCAGGTTCTCGATGAGGAAATACTCGAGGCCGGCCCGTCGGGCGCGGGCGCTGAGCGTGGCCAGGTCAAGCTTGAGCCCGCTCCAGCGTTCCGCCACGGCTGCGGGATCGGTCCAGTCGGGCGCACTCAGCGCACCAACATGGCCCCCGGTCCCTCGGACGCCCAGCTCTGCGCTCAGGTCAATCACCGACTCGAACCAGCCCAGGGCCTGGGCACGCGCGCGCGGATCGGGGTGGAGCAACAGGTTGCGGGAATAGGCGATCAGGCCGGTGAATGTCCCGCGAGCGGTCAGCCCGAAGTGATCCAGGGCCACCCGATTGTCCTCGACCATCCGGCGTCGCCCGTCCGCGGTCTCGAGGTCCTCGACCAGGTCCAACGACAACTCCACCAGGCTCAGGCCCAGGTCTTCGTGAACTACCCGCGCCCAGTCAGCGGGGCGGGGCCAGCGCTTGACGCCGAAACAGGTGTTGATCCCGAGCTGCACGCGCATCTCAGGCCTTGCCGCTCATGCCTTGGCGCCGAGGTGGATCGCCCGCGAGGCAACCAGGCGCTGGTAGGCCGGATAGAGCTGTGCATAGCGCCTCTGGGCGCCGGGTTCTGGTTCGATTGCCGACTCGAACCGACCGGCGACCGCCAGGGCCTCGGCCGGATCGCGGTAGATACCCACCCCCAGGCCCGCCAGCAGGGCTGCCCCGGCGGCTGTTGCATCGCCGGGGACGCGGGTGACCGGGAGCCCCAGCACGTCGGCCTTGATCTGGTTCCAGGTCCCGATCCGGGTGTCGCCACCGGAGACGCGCAGCTCCGTCGCCGGCGAGCTGGCCGCGCCCAGGATCTCGACCTTGGCCCGGATCGCGAAGGCCACCCCTTCGAGGACGGCTCGGGCAAGCGCCGCCCGACCATGGCGCAGCGACAGGCCGACGATCGCGCCGCGCAGTTCCGGATCGTCGCGCTCGCCGTCGCCCAGCACCGGCACGATCAGGAGGCCGTCCGAGCCAACCGGCACGGCCGCCGCCTCGGCGTCCAGCCGGGCGTAGTCGCGACCTGTTGGTCGGCCCGACCGGCCGGCATAGGCCAGCCTAGCCAGCCAGTCCACGGCCTCGCCGCTGGTGTTGATCCCAACCTCGGTGAAGTAGCCGTCGCCGGGCAGGAGGTTTGGGTAGTTGGTCACGTCCAGGTTGGCCACGGGCTCGGCGACAACCGAGTTCAGGCAGGTGGAGCTGCCGGCCATCTCGCTGATCGGCCCGGGCGCGATGACGCCGGCTCCGAAGGCGCAGGCCAGGCTGTCGCCGCCGCCGATCACGACCGGGATCCCGTAGTCGAGCCCCAGCCGGGCGCGGACGGCCGGCCGCAACTCGCCCACGACCGACCACGACGGATGGGCCACGGGCAGGAGGCGAGAATCCAGCTCGAGTCCGGCCAGGACCTGCTCATCCCAATGGCGTTCCCGGACGTTGAACAAGGCTGAGGCCGTGGCGATCGTCCAGTCGGTCACATTCTCGCCGGTCAGGGCCAGGGCCAGGAAGTCGGTCGGCTCAACGAAGCGCCGGGTGAGGGCGAACGTCGCCGGTTCGTGCTGGCGCAGCCACAGGATCTTGGCCGCCACGTGGAAGGCGGCCGGCAGGTGGCCCGTGCGTTGATGGATGATCGCGTCGCCAAAGCGCCGCCGAATTGCCAGAGCCTGGGCTGTGGCCCGGTTGTCCCGGTAGATGAGACCCAGTCGGATTGGCTGGTCCCGCTCGTCGAGCGGCACGACAGACGGGCATTGCCCGGTCAGGCCGATGGCCCGGATCCTGCGTCGTGGACCGAGCTCTCGGACGAGCCCGGCCAGGGCCGACAGGGACGCGGATCGCCAGCGGTTGGCGTCCTGCTCAGCCCGGCCGTCGGGGCCCAGGATCGTTGGATATGGCCGGCGCACTTCGCCGGCGGGCCGGCCGGCCAGGTCGTAGGCGGCGGCTCGGGCACCGGAAGTGCCAACGTCGATCGCCACAAGGAGCTGGGTGGCGTCTCCGATCCCGGTCGCCCTGGCCGCTTTCACCCGCGGACGAGCTGATGGGCGCTGACCTTGTCCTTGTCGAGGGTGATCAGGGCGCCATTCAGGGCCCCGGTCGAGTAGTCGCTGCCCGGATTGATCACCACGGTCCGGCCCAGGCGCCGGATTCCCGACGATTCGTGGATATGACCGTGGAGCCCAAGCAGAGGCTGATGGGTTTCTTCGAACTCGCGCACGGCGGTACTGCCCACCGCAGCGAACTGGACCTGGCCCAGAGATGCCTGGACCCGACGATTCTCATCGAGCTTGGGAGCATCGTCCAGCTGGGTTCCGTAGGGTGGCACATGGATATTGAGGACCGCCCGCTCGGGCCGGGTCAAGCGGCCGGCCATCTCGTTCATGGAGACCGTCAGCTGCGCTTCGGTCTGCTCGCGGTGGCTGTTCCAGGGCGTGATATTCGAGAAGCCCCACGAGATCATCTCGTGCTCATCGTCGAGCCACACCACCTTGCCCTCGTCGTGCGTTCCCCAGGGGGCCTGGTTGAGCAGGTCGGCCAGCTCCACCGGATCGTCATTGCCGAGCATGAAGTAGAGCGGCCTGCCGGTGGGCCGGAGGCGCTCGTCGGCCAGGTTCAGCCAGCCGCTCAGGCGCTCCACCATGAGCCCCAGGAAGAGGGCATCCAGGGTGCCGTTGGCTTCGTGCGCCTCGAGCTCGCCGGGTTCCGCCCGATATGGGTAGTAGCCGTGATCCGAGATGAGCCGTTCGAGCTCAAGCAGCTCGGTCTCGCTCGAGATCGTGTAGTTGGTGCCCACGAACGAGCACGTCCAGGTGCCCTGTGGTCCGCGCACGATCGACTGGATCGCCTTGCCCGCGATGTCCCCGCCCAAGATCATCACGTCGGCCTTGTAGATCGGACCAGCGTTGATGAACTTGCGGAAGCACTTGCTGGAGCCGTGCAGGTCGGTCACGAAGTACAGCCGGGTCCGGGCCACGTCAGGCCACCGAGACGTCGGCGCGAGTGGCCCGCACGGCATCCATGAAGCGCATCGCCCGATCGCGATCAACCGGGTTCCAGGTGACCCCGTCGCGCTTGAGGGTTGTTCCGACCAGGGCACCATCGGCGACCGACAGGATCTCGGCCACGGTCTCTGCCCGGACGCCGGTGTTGGCCAGGACGGGCGTGCCCGGGGCGGCTGCCTTGGCCGCCCGCACGTCGGCCAGGTCAATCGTCATGCCGGTGATCTGGCCACTGATCAGGATCACGTCAACGCCCAGGAAGGCGGCGCTCTGGGCCCGTTCAGCGATCGTCCGATGGCCCAGGCTGCTGGCGAACTCCGGGGTGATATTGCTGAACAGCGCGACGTCCCGGGCGCCGATCATGGCCTGGTAGGCGGCGATCGAGCCGAAATCAGGCTGCATGATCCCGAGGTCACTTTCGTACACGCCCGTGAAGACTTCCCGGACGAAGCTCGCCCCGGTCGCCCGGGCCACGGCCAGGCTGGCCCGCGGGTCCCACACGATATTGACACCGAACGGCAGACGGATCTCGGAGCGGAGCTGGCCGATCGCCGCGGCCATGGCCGCGGGTACCTCCGGTCCCACCCGGAGCTGGTAGGGCAGATCCGCCTCATTGCAGAAGAGCAGCCCATCGACGCCGGCTTCGTGGAGGATCGGCAGGTCGTGGCCGAGGCTGTCGACGATCCGGTCCATGCCGCCAACCAGGTCGTGTTGAGGGCGGCCGGGCAGGGCCGGCAGGTGACCCATCGCGATGATCGGCTTGTCCGTGCCGAATCGATCCACGAGCAGGGAGGGGCTGGGGCGATTCAGCACGCGCATGTCCTCGTGGTTCAGCGTCGTGGGTCCTGGCATGTTCGAAGTCAACAACTTTGTCGTTGCGACCTGACAGAGACCATTGACATTGTGTGTTCGATCGTGTTCAACTGTTGCATCCGCGAAAGGCGCTGTCAAGGCAGTTCCATGTAGCCAACCGGAGGGTGGCAGTGACGGGTGTTAGCAGGCTGTTCGTACGTAACAGCACAGGTTTGGTCCGCGAGGCGTCGGCCCTGGACGCCACGATCTTCAATGCCGCGATCTCGGCCCCGGTGGGCTCGACGATCGCCTACTCGATCTTCTTCACCCTGGCGGCCTTCCCTGGGGCGGACGTCATCGGGGTCCTCGCCCTGTCGGTCCTCCTCAACATCCCCATCCTGATCATGTTCGCGCTGATGGCGGCGAGCATGCCTCGAGTGGGTGGTGACTACGTCTGGGTGAGCCGGATCCTGAGCCCGCCCCTGGGCCTGATCTCGAACGTCGCGATGATCTTCGGAGGACTGGCCGGCGCCGCGTTCTTCGCCAAGTTCTTCTCGGTCCTGGCCCTTGGACCAGTCCTGTCCTCGCTGGGCATCCTGGCCAATAGCAGCACCCTCCAGGATTGGGGCACGGCGTTCCAGACCAATCAGCTCTGGATCCTGGTTGCCGCCCTGGCTGTCGTCCTGCTTCAGACGGTGATCCTGATCCGCGGTTCAAAGACGACGTTCCGCTGGCAGAACGGATTCTTCATCATCGCCATGGCCGGCACCCTGCTGGCGTTCCTGGTCCTGCTGGTCGGCAGCCAGACTGATCTCTTCAACCACTTCAACGCGCTGAATGCCCAATTCGGCGGCGGGACCGTCGACGACGTGATTGCCAAGGCGAACGCCCAGAACGCGGCCCCCAACCTGGGCAACCTGAGCGCCACCCTGCCGACCCTCTTCTCGATCGAGGGTTTCATGATGTGGAACTTCTGGTCGGTCTACATGTCGGGTGAGCTCAAGAGCGCATCCAATCGTGGCCGCCAGCTGCAGATCATGTTCGGAGCCCTGTTCTGGGACGGGCTCCTGCTGATCGCCGGGGTATGGCTGCTGTTCCGGATCGCCGGCTACAACTTCATCTACGCCCTGAACGCGGGTAGCACGGGCTACGTCATCCCGACCGGGCCCTTCTACCACTTCCTCTCGGCGCTGGTCTTCAACACGCCGATCCTGACGGTCCTGATCGTTGGCTCGTTCATGTTCTGGAGCCTGCCGTCGATGATCGCCAATACCTACATGCCGATCCGCTCGTTCTTCGCCTGGTCGTTCGACCGGTTGATGCCGGAGAAGCTGTCCGAGGTCAACGAGCGCTTCCATTCGCCGATCCCGGCGATCCTGTTGGCCACCGCGATCATCGTGGTCTTCGTGTTCTGGAGCGTCTTCTCAAGCTCGTTCCAGATCATCCTCGGGACGATCGTCCTGGCCGGCGTGCTGGCCGTGATCATCGTGGCCGTGGCAGCGATCGCCTTCCCAACCCGCCGGCCGGACCTGTACAAGGCCTCGCCTGCCAACATCAACTTCCTGGGCGTACCAGTCCTGTACATCACCGGCGTCTTCTCGATCGTCTTCTTCCTGGTCATCCTCGTTGTCGGGACGCAGTTCCCGGCCCTGGTGATGGCCGGCGACCCGAACAACGCCTGGTGGATCCCCGCGTTCTTTGTGGCGATCATCGCGATCGGCCTGGGCCTGTACTACATCCCCAAGTACATCCGCAAGGGCCAGGGCATCGATATCGACTTCGTGTACAAGGAATTGCCACCTGAGTGAGCTCGGTCCAATCGGGATCACGGGACGGTCGGCGCGGACGCGTCGGCCGTCCTTCTTTGCTACGGTTGCAGCTCAATGACTGAGCCCGAATGGCCGCTATCGGCGGATATTCGCGAGGAGGCCGCCCGCCTGGGCGGCCTGATTGTGTCGGCCGCGATCCCCGCCCGGTTGATGGGCGGCCTGGCCGTCTGGCTGTCGAGTCCCAGCGTTCGCGGCGGACCCTTCGCCCGGTCGTATGCCGACATGGATTACGTCGTTGCGGCCAAGGGCACGGCCCAGCTCAAGGCCCTCCTGTTGGCCCAGGGCTACCTGCCCGACCAGTTCTTCAACGCCCTCCACGGCGCGACCCGGCTGTATTTCCAGGCACCGGCTGAGCGCTGGTCGATCGATGTCGTCGTGGACGAGCTGGCGATGTCGCACAAGCTGGACCTGCGCGGGCGGCTGACCGGTGCCGAGCTCACGATTGGCCTGGCCGACCTGCTCCTGACCAAGCTGCAGGTGTGGGAGATCAATCGCAAGGACCTCGGCGATGCGCTGTGCCTGCTGGCCGACCATTCGCTCGATCAGGCCGGCATCGATCCGAAACGCGTGGCCGCGGTCCTCGGTGCGGACTGGGGCTTCTGCCACACCGTTGAGCGCAACCTGGAGAGCGTCTCCGAGCTCTGGTCGAAGGAGCACCTGGCCGACACGGCGTTCGACGTCGCGAGCCAGGTCAGCGCCCTGAAGGCAATCATTGAGCGCGCTCCGAAATCACTCGCCTGGCGGGCCCGGGCCCGGGTTGGCGAGCGGGTCCGCTGGTACGAGACCCCCGAAGAGGTCGGCCACTAGGCCGCTCAGATCACCCGGTCGCGGGTGATGGCGGCGACCGTGGGGGCGCCCAGGAGCATCATCGCGATCCGGAGCTCGTCCTCGAGGATCTCGACGCAGCGGGCGACGCCGGCCCGGCCGCCGGCGGCCAGGGCGAAGACATACGGCCGGCCGATGAACACGGCCCGGGCACCCAGGGCGAGGGCGGTCACGACGTCCGTGCCGCGCCGGACACCGCCATCCAGGTACACCTCGGCCCGCCCAGCCACGGCCTGGACCACCGCCTCGAGCGCATCGATCGAGGCCGGCGAACGATCGAGCTGACGTCCGCCGTGGTTCGATACAACGATGGCCGCAGCCCCGTGATCGACCGCCCGGGCCGCGTCGGCTGGATCGAGGATGCCCTTGACCACGAGGGGCAGGTCGCTCAACCGTCGGACCCAGGCCAGGTCGGACCACTGGAGCGTCGCGTCGGTGGGGTGCCCGTAGGGGCCGCGCTCGAGGGTCGAGACCCCGGCGTTCGGGACCGCACCCAGACTGGTGATGGGGTCGCGCAGCTCGCGCTCGCGGTAGCCGGGGACCGCGAGGTCGACGGTCAGCACGATCGCCTCGTAGCCGGCGGCGACAGCCCGGGCGACCGCAGCCTCTGACAGGTGTCGCTCTTCCTGGACGTACAACTGGAACCAGCGCAGTCCAGCTCCGGCCGTGGCGACGTCCTCGATCGAGCGGTTGGCAAAGGTGGACAGGCAGCACAGCAGGCCGGCCTCGGCGGCGACCATCGCCGGAATCAGCTCACCGTCCGGGTTGGCCAGGCCCTGCTGAGCCACCGGGGCAAAGCCGATCGGCATCGCCACTCGCCGCCCGAGCAGCGTCGTCGAGAGGTCCACGGACGACACATCGACCAGTGCCCGGGGCAGCAGCCTGTAGCGGCTGAATGCGGCCTCGTTGTCGCGCAGCGTCTGCTCGTCCCCCGAGCCCCCGCCGATGTAGCCGAAGGCGGCCGAGCTCAGCCGCTGGCGGGCCGCCGCCTCGAACTGGCGGAGGTTGGTGATGTCGTCCACCCGCACAGGGTACGGGTAGCCCGACGGTTCATGCGCAGCCGGTCCCGATCGTCGACTGCAGGCGAACAAGGGCGCAACTCGCCTCTGGCGCAGTACGATGGGCGCAGCCGAACGAGGTGCGTGCGATCAACGTCGAGGGCATCCTCCGCGCGAACGGCGCGGACATTCTCATGATCCTGCCCGGCGCGGCATGAGCTTCGACCACCACGACCCGCTCTTCGTCAGGGATCCCGAGAGCGTCTTCGGGCCGATGCGGGACGAGCATCCGCTTGTGCATTCCGATCGATACGGCGGCTTATGGGTGCTGACCCGCTATGACGATGTGACGGCCGCGGCGCTCGATCACGAGTCGTTCACCTCGGCCGTCGTCGGCACGACGATCATCCCACCCTCGCAGCCGCGCGAGTACCCGCTGCTCCCGATCGAGCTCGACCCACCGGAGCACACCCTGTATCGGGCGCTCGTCAACCCGCTCTTTGCAAAGCCGCGCATCGACGCCTTGCGCCCGGAGCTAGAAGCTCTCGCGACGCGGCTGCTCGAGCCGATCGCGCGCAGGGGCGGCGGTGATGTCATCGCCGAGTTTGCCCACCCGATGTCGCTGGGCTCGCTCGCGCTGCTCATGAACCTCCCTGAGGAAGACCAGGAGCGCTGGTTCGACTGGGTCGAGCGGATGTTCTCGAGCGCCCTGCTCGACAAGGACGACCAGGCGGAGGCGGTGCGCGACGCGGAGGCCTACATCGACGCGCGCATCGCGGAGCGCCGGCAGGAGCCTCGCGACGACTTTCTCGGGATGCTGCTCCAGGCAGATGTGAACGGCCACCACTTGTCCGACGGCGAAGTGCGCCAGTTCGGAATCCTGATGCTGCTCGCGGGCTACGAGACGACCTCGGGCGCGATGGGCATGAGCCTGCTCCACCTCGCCGGGCACCCGGAGCAGCGCGCGCAGCTGTTCAGCGACACAGGCGGGCTCGCGCACACGGCGGTCAACGAGCTCCTGCGCTTCGTGTCGCCGGTGCAGGTCTTCGGCCGGAACGCGGCGCACGACATCCACCTCCACGGCGAGACGATCCCTGCCGGCGATGTTGTCCTTCTCGCCTACGGCGCGGCCAACCACGACCCGCGCGCCTTCGAGCATCCCGAGCGCTGCATCCTCGACCGCCACCCGAACCGCCACGTCGCCTTTGGCCACGGCCGCCATCTGTGCCTGGGCTCGAACCTCGCCCGGCTGGAGCTCACGATCATGATCGAGCGTTTCGCTGATCTCTTGCCCGAGTTCCGGGTCGACCCTGAGCGCCCGCCAACGTGGAAACCGCGCGGTGACATTCGCGCCCTGGCCTCCCTGGACCTGGTCGCCGCGGGTCCATAAGGGCCACTGGTCGAGCAGGGCGATCCATTGACTCCCGGGCGTGTTCGCCTGCGGCAGTCAATCCTGGATGGCCCGCCCGGAGGGATTCGAACCCCCGACCTGCTGATCCGAAGTCAGCCGCTCTGATCCACTGAGCTACGGGCGGATCGGCCGATGATAGTCGACGCTGGCAACGCGGCGAAACCGGGCGAGAGAGCCATGCGTAGCACGACGAGTAGTACTCTCGATGACACGCTAGCTGAGGCTCCCACCATGAACATCCTGCGCACAGTCAGTCCCTTGGTCCTGATCCTGGGCATTGCCGCCGGCTGCACCGCCGCCGGCGCTGCGCCGACCGCCACTCCTGCTATTCCCAGCCAGGCGCCGGCCGGGGCCAGCCAGACTCCGCCACCCGCCGCGAGTTCCGCGACGGTCACCATCGGCACGGCCACCGCGCCCGGGCTTGGGGCTTACCTGACCGGCCCGAGCGGGCTGACCCTGTACACGAAGACGGGCGATACCGCGACAAGCTCCACCTGCACTGGTGGCTGCGCCACCGCATGGCCGCCCCTGACCGTGCCGGCCGGTGGCCAGGCGGTCGCGGGGACTGGTGTCACCGGCAAGCTGGGGACCCTTGTCCGAGCCGACGGGACCACCCAGGTGACCTACGCCGGCCTGCCCCTGTACGGCTGGCAGGGCGACGCCAAGCCGGGCGACGTGACCGGTGAGAACGTCAACGGTTTCCTCGTTGCGACGGTTGGGGGACCGGCGCCGGTACCCAGCAGCTCGGTCAAGCCGCGCTACTGAGCCTCGCAGGACAAAGAAGAAGCCCGGACCACTGCGGACCGGGCTTCTTCCATTGATGAGCTATGAACCTACGGGGTGGCTGACCCGCTCGGGGCCGGTGCCGCTCCGTTCTGGCTGGCGGCCGGTCGGGCGACCAGGCCGCGGATCAGGACCGCGTTGTAGGAGCCGCTGCTGCCGGTGCCGAAGACCATCGCGTTCTGACCCACGCTGAGGTCGGCAATCGTCTCAGCCTGGCCCTTGGAGCGAACCTTGGTGCTGGCCGTGATCGCGAAGGTCGCGCCCTTGCCGTCCGCTCCGGTGATCGTGATCGAGGTGGGGCTGACCGCGCTGATCTGGCCGCGCTCGTAGTGGACGTTGACGTCCACGCCGCTCTTGGCCCGAACGGTCAGGTCGCCCCGGACGACCCGGCTCAGGAGCCCGGCGCCGAGCTTGACCGCGGCCGGATTGAGGGCGGCCTCGTCGACCTGGCCGGCTCCGGCCGGATCGGTCGCTGCGCCGTTGGCGCTCGCGGCCGGCGGAGCGCCAGCGCTGGAGGCTGCATAGATCGCCGGGACCGCGACGCCGCCGGCGAGCCCGATGGCCAGGACGGCCGTGACCGCCCGACGGGCACCGAACTGGCGAAGCTTGCTGATCATGTCTGGTGAGCTCCTGCTGGGATGAGGTGCCGGTGAACTGAACCGAGGATCGCCCAGCACCGGCAGGCGCTCAAGACATGGCTGGTAACCCTGTGTAAGGGGACCGTAAGATCGGGCTGCGTTGGCCAGACTGCGATCAGTGGGCGGCACCCGGCGCCAGGTGCTCGGCGCCCGGCAGGTTCACCCGGTTCAGCAAGCCGCGGCCGGCCAGGATCGCCCCAATCGCGGCCACGATCGTGAAGACGAAGAGCATCGACGGGTCGGTCAACGAACCGTTGGCGGCTTCCATCGCAAACAGCCCGATGATGCTCAGGCCCATCAGCGCGGTGAACACGAGAGCCCCGAGGCCGAGGGCATTGGCCAGTGGGTGGCGGCGCCCGAGCAGGACGGCCGCGAGGATGAATACGGGCAGCGCAAACGCCAGGTCCAGGGTGAAGACCGCGCTCGTCGGCAGATGCACGTCCGAAATCGCGACCGGCAGGACACCCGTGATGATCGCGCTGAAGATCTGGCTGAGCCAGAGCGAGGCGAACATCACGGCAACAACGACCAGGAATGCCGCGGTCGCCCGTCGCGGGAGATGGGCTCCGACGTCGATGACCGCGGAGCGCATGGCAGGGACGCCCAGGATCAGCGACCAGGTAGAGAGACCCAGGATCGCGATATGGACGGGGGTCAGCGGGTTGATGACCACCTGGAAGGCATAGATCGCGTACGTGTAGGCGAGGTAGGCAAGGCCGCCGGCGGCAACCACCCGGCCGGCGCCGGACCCATGACCAGCCGCCCACAGGGCGATGACGAGTAGCGGGACCGCCACGAACAGGGTGGCCAGGTCGGTGCCCTTGGCCTGGTCGACGCTCGCCGGGACGTCGCGGTAGATGGTGCCGAGCAGGCCGATGGCCGCCGCCGCGCCTGCCAGCACAGTCGCCGCCCATCCAAACACCTGGACCCTGGTTGTTGTGGTCATCCCGATTCTCCCGTTGTCAGCGATTGGCTTCGAACTCAGCGTGGTGGTTCGGCGGGCCGGCCGCCAGAGCTGTCGGTCACCATCGAGCGGGACTGTTGAAGCGCTCAGCTGCGGGCGACGGTCGCGATGCGGGCGATCGTCCCGGGCCCCACCCGGCAGCAACCGCCAACGATCCGGGCGCCGGCGGCCAGCCAGGCGCCAACCCCGGTCGACACGAGATCGGCCGGCTGGCCCGGCAGGAGATCCCCGCCCTCGCCCGACCAGGACCGACCCGCCGCGTTCCAGCGCTCGCCACCGTTGGGGTAGACGACGATCGGTTTGGCTGTTCGGCTGGCAGCCCGCCGGACGAGCTCCTCCACGTAGACCGGCTCGGTGCAGTTGATCCCGAGCGCGATCACTCCGGGTGAGCTGTCGGCCAGCTCGAACGCATCCTCGATCCTCTCGCCGTGGCGGGTGTGGCCGCCATCGGCGCAGCTGAACGATAGCCACGCCTCCGCTTCGGGCAGCTCGGCGAGCAGCTCCACCAGGGCCCGGCCCTCGTCGATCGAGGGGATGGTCTCGATCGCCAGCAGGTCCGCTCCCGACGATGCCAGGACGGCGAGACGGGGGCGATGGAACGCCGCCAGCTCGGCCACGCCCAGGCCGTAGTTGCCGTGGTATTCGGAACCATCGGCGAGCATTGCGCCGTAGGGTCCAATCGAAGCAGCGACGAGCAGCTCCGCCTGGGCGCCGATCTCGAGTCGGTAGCGCCGACGGGCCTCGACGGCCATCTCGACGCTCCGACGGAGCAGGCTGGTTGCCGCTGCGTGGTCGATCCCGCGGGCAGCGAAGCCCTGGAAGGTGGCCTGGTAGCTGGCCGTGGTGGCCACCTGGGCGCCGGCCCGGAAGTAGGCCAGGTGGGCGGCCACGATCGCCTCGGGATCGTCGGTCAGCAGGCGGGCCGACCAGAGTGGGTCGGTCAGGTCCGCGCCGCGCCGTTCAAGCTCGGTGCCCAGGCCGCCATCCAGGACCAGCACAGCATCGTTGGCCAGGAGCGGATCGAGGGCGTTTACCGGCATGTCCCGAGTAAAGCACACGGGTTCCAGCTGCTTCCGGTATAACGACAGGCGTGCGCCGTCACCTCAGCCTGGCAATCCTCGGCGTCCTGGTTGCCGGCGGGGCGATTGCCGCAACGCCCGCCCTGCTGAGCTCGTCAGGCGGGACGCCCGGTGGAGCGGTCGCCGGTGCCACGGCAAGCGCGCCGGCGACGCCGTCCGGCGGCCTCCAGCAACCCGATCCCTCCAGCAACTCCGGCCTTGGCAACGGCCTTGGCAATGGTCTTGGTGCGCCGGCCGGCAGCCATGGCCGCCAGCCGCCCCCGGTCGCGCCCAGCCCGGCCACTCTGACCGGCTACGTCTGGCCGCTGCCCAACGGCCGGATCACCAATGCCTTCGGGCCCAACTACTACAGCGACACGTCGGTCAATGGCATCCGCTTTCACGACGGCCTGGACCTGGCCACCTACTGTGGCGACCGGGTCGTGGCCGCCCACGACGGGCTGGTCCTGGCGGCCGGTCGAAAGGTGGATCCGTGGATGGGCTGGATCGGATCCCTCGCGCCGTCCGTCGCCCGGCGCAACCAGCTGAACCTGTGGGGCGAGCTGCCGATCGTGGTCGTGATCGACGACCGCAACGGCTACCGGAGCATCTACGCCCATTTCAGCAAGGAAGTCGTCAAGGCCGGCCAGACCGTCCAGGCCGGCGAGTTCCTGGGCTGGGAGGGCCGGACCGGCTTCGCCACCGGCTGCCACCTCCACTACGGCCTGTTCAGCCCCTGGGATACCGACCGGTTCGGGCTGCGCGCCGACGTTGCCAAGCGGACCAAGCTGCCCCTCTGGGAAATCGCCCGGATCAACCCGCTGCTCGTCCTGCCGACCCGGCCCGTGGTCAGTCCCTCGCCAAGCCTCTCGCCCAGTGCCTCGGACAGCCCAGGTTCGTCGCCTTCGTCAGGCTCGCGGGTCGACCCGCTCGTAGCGGCGTCCGATCAGCGACCAGGCCGGCAGCCGGCGGAGTGACTCACTGACGGGAGGCGCCGGCCGGCCATCGCGGCCCTCGATGGCGAGGAGTGAATCGCTGGCGGTTGCCTCGGCCGGTCGAGCGTCGACGACCGCCAGGTCCACGGTCACCTCGCCGGCCACGTCCAATCCGAGATCGGCGACGAGCCCGGTCGGGACGGCATCGCCTTCGTAGGAGGTGCGCACCTCGGCCGTCGCCCGCCAGGTCGGCCGGCGCAGCAGAATCCCCCGCCAGGCCGCTCCGATCGCCGGCCTGACCCGGCCATCGCCCGGCTGCGGATCGTCGCTGAGCGACTCACCCCGGGCCCAGCGGGCAGCCTGGTGCAGAAGGGCGTATTCGTCGAGGTCGGCGTAGGCGGCCAGCGCCTCGGCCGGAGAATCGTCGCCGGCCAGGGCCCGGATCGATGGTCCGAACGCCTCGGCCAGGTCCAGGTCAATCGCCCGCACCGTTCGGTGGAAGTAGACCTGCTCATACATGAACAGGCGCGCCGACAGGAACATCTCGAGCGCCCCGAGTCCCGATTCGAAGAGGGTCAGGCCGCGCTCGCTGATGAACGCATAGCGGCGCAGACGCTCGACATCCACTGGACCCACGGCGACGCCGGTCAGGTAGGCATCGCGCCGGACGTAATCCAGGTTGTCGACCGTGAAAACGCCCGACAGCAGCGGCTGCAACCAGCGCACCCAGCGGGGCATGGTCGGGTCGAGCAGGGCCGGCTTGGACACCAGGAAGGCCACCCAGCGCGGGTCGATCGATTCACCCGGCCCGAATGCGTCGCGTTCGGGCACGGCGCCGGGGGCCCGGCGCAGGCCCCGGATGAGCTCGGCCAGCTCGCGTTCGATGATCAGCTGGCTGAGGTCCTCGTGGGTCAGGGGCTTGGGCCCGGGCCGGCGCGGATCGGCCGGGGCCTCGAACGCGACCAGCACGTGCTCATCGAAGAAATGGGCAAACGGCCCGTGGCCCACGTCATGGAGCAGGCCGGCCACCCGGAGCGTCTCCACCACGAGGCCCTCCGACGGGACCGCCTCGCCCCGGGCGACCAGTGTTGCCTGCAGGCTGGGGTACAGGCTGCGCGCCCACAGCCCGGCCTCGTGCATCACCCCCAGGCCGTGGGTGAACCGGCTGTGTTCGGCCGTGGGAAAGACCCAGCGGGCACTCTGGAGCTGGCTGATCCGGCGCAGGCGCTGGAGCCAGGCGGTGTCGAGCAGGTCGTCCTCGGCGCTGGACTCGGGAGGCAATCCCAGGGCTGCCGAATCGGCCCGGTCGAGCCGCTTGGTCAGCTCGATATAGCCATGGATCGGGTCACTGATGAGATTGGTGGCCGCAAAGGGATGGCCGCTCATGGCCTGACGGTCAGTGAATCGCGATGGTGGCTGAGATCAGCCACCGCGATACGTTGCCGGCGGCATCCCTGGCCCGCACCCGGAGGGCCCAGGTGCTGCCCGGAACTCGGCTGGGCATCGTGCACGAAAGCCCGGTCGAGGCTGATCGGAGCCGGCCCCAGGCGCCGTGGTTCACGCTCAATTCGACGTCGTAGTTGATCACCCCGGCAAGGTGCGACTGGAGGACCGGGTCATAGGCGGCCCAGCCCCAGTGGACCGTCCGGCCGGTCAGCGAGACGCTCGTCCAGCCGGGGATGGGCATCGTCCGGTCGGGCCCTTCAAGGAACAGGATCGACGAGTAGGTCGTCCGGTTGGCCGGCCGGTAGGTGACTCCGATCCCGATGTAGTTGAACGTGGTGCTGGTGATCAGGGCGTAATGGTCGGGGCTGTTCCGCCACAGGGAGTACAGGGCCGAGGCACCCGCCGGACCAGGCACGGCGTTGGTATCGGCGATCGCCTCCCCGCACTGGTACCAGCTGATCCGCATGACGTCATACAGGTTGCACGGCGAGCCGTCGAAGCTGGTGTGGGTCAGGACGCCCCGGGCGGCCATCCAGGCACTCCGGGCGTTTGCCCAGCTGATCAGGCGGGCATCCAGGCGGAGCGGTTGGAGATGCAGCCCGGCCCGGGCCTGGTTGATCGAGCCGAGGATCTGGGCATCCATGGCCTCGGCCGTGGAGGTGGCACTGACCGGCGCAGCGCCGCCGAACCAGGCACCCGCGAGCAGGATGAGCAGGACGGCAGCGAGGCCGTGGCGTGTCGCGCGGGTCCGAAGGGTCGGCGGGCTGGCGGGCACTGGACGCATAGGGTACCCGACTCAGCCACTTGGGTAGTGCGCCGCCGCTGCCGCTGTGATCGTCGCGATTTCGGCCCGCAACGCCATCGGCTCCAGGACTTCCACGTCGGCTCCCCAGCCCAGGATCCAGGACCGGATCTCGACCGTTCCCGAGAGCGTCGCCCGCCAGGTCAGGGACCCATCGTCGGCCAGCTGAACCTGCTGGGTGGGATGCCAGCGCGTCTCCTGGACCCGGCCGGCCACGGCGGCCGAGAAGCGCAGCCGGATCGCCGTCAGGGGCTGGTCGCTGATGATGTCCCAGGCGCCTGCCAGGGAGCTCTCGACGGCCATCTCGGCCGGCGGCTCGAAGCGATCTGCGGTGGGTGCAACCGACTCGATCCGATCGATCTTGAACGTCCGGACCGCCCCGATCGTCTCGTCGAGCCCGATCAAATACAGCGCCCGGGTGGTCAGCGACGGCTCGATCAGGTACGGCCGGACGCGCGCCCGGCGAGTGCCCTTGGAGGCGTCGTAGGTGCCCGACCGGTAGCGCAGCTCCACAACCCGCCGCTCGGCCCAGGCGCCGGTCAGGCTCCGGATGATCGAGCGCCGGCTGGGATCGGCGGGCCTGAGTCGGGACAGCAGGTCGACCGAATCGACGATGTGCCGGGCAAGCACCGGGGGCAGGCCCTCGGCCAGCTTCTGGAAGGCGGCGCCCAGGTCCGGGTCGTATTCATCGGCATAGCGGGCCATCAGGCGGGCCGACAGGAAGACGGCCATGGCCTCTTCGCGGGTCAGGCTGAGGGCCGGCAGGAGGCCCCCATCGGCCAGCCCAAAGCGACCTTCCTCGGACCAGATCGGCAGGAGGAGCTCCTCCTCGATCGCCTTCAGGTCGCGATAGACGGTCCGCTTGGACATCCCAACGGCGGCCGCGATCTCCTCGGGCGCCGCGCCGCGATCGCCCCGTCCCTCGAGGAATCGGACGACCCGGTAGAAGCGCGCCGTCCGGTCGCGCTTGGCGCTCAGTCGATCCCGCTCATCGCCGTTCATCAATCCCCTCAGTTGGGAGCCACGATCGAGCGGAATCGATCCCGCTCGGTCGCATACAGGGTGACCGCGATCGTACCCACGATGCCGCCTCGACCGAGGGGTGCCGCCTCACCGCTGACCGAGCCCTGGATCTGGCCGACCTCGCCGTCCGAGAACACCCAGTAGTCGAGCACCCCCCGCCAGTGCCCGAGAGTATCGCTGCCCACGAACCAGGTCACCTGCGGAAATGCCTCGACGAACGACGTGCCGTCCAGCTCGATCCGGCAGTGCCGGGCGCGGGCGCCTTCGATGAACTCGAGGCCGCGGTTCTCTGCCGTCGCGCGCAGGTCGCTGGTCAGGGCAGCCGCCAGGACCCGGCTGTCAATTCCGTCGCCGCTGACCTGGACCAGGTTGGCAGTACCCCACCCGCCGCCGGGGGCCTGGAGCCAGGCCCT
>JBBRIV010000028.1:0-17088 GCA_038220425.1 Candidatus Limnocylindrales bacterium | reverse complement strand
GCCAGGCCCAGCACGCCACCGGCCGCCCGGTCGAGGTTGCCCAGCAGGCTGTGCCCGATCAGCCGTGCCCGGATGCGCGAGCCGAGTCCGGAGCCCAGGGCCTCGCCCAGGCCGACGATCGCCACGATGCCCACCAGCACGACCACGGCCCGGACCGGCGGGTCGAGCGTCTCCAGCCAGGTCCGCCCAATCGGCAGCAGAACCACGATCGCCAGGAGCCCCCCGCCGACCGCGCCGGCCAGGCCACCGAGCTGCGGAAAGGCACCCGAGGCAAGGCCCGCCAGCAGGGCGAACACGAGCAGGGCGATGATCAGGACGTCGACCAGGTTCACCGGGTCAGTATCGCGGCGTCCGCCCGGATGGGTGTCGGCGGCGAGCTACTCGGCTCCGACCCTGGTGTCGACCCGGGCCGGATGGCCGGCCTGCCAGGCCTCGATCGCGGGCATCCGCTGGAGCAGCCAGCCGATCTCGTCGGTCCCGGCCAGGAGCATCGACTTGGCGAACGGGTCGACCTCGAAGGGCAGGTCCTCGTCGCCGGGCAGGTGGACCAGCTGGGCTTCGAGATCAACGCTCAGCTCGACGTTCGGGTCGGCGGCCACGAGCTCGAACAGCTGGCGATGCTTCTCGGCCTCGACCACGATCGGGAGCAGCCCGTTCTTGAGCGAGTTGCTCCGGAAGATGTCGGCGAAGCTGGTCGACAGGATGACCCGGATCCCCCAGGCGGACAGGGCCCAGGCCGCGTGCTCGCGGGACGAGCCCGTCCCGAAGTTGTCGCCGGCCAGGAGGATCTGCCGGCCGGCCATGGCCAGCCGGTCCATCACGAACAGGGGCTCGTGCTGGCCACCGTCGGCGTCATAGCGCCAGTCGCGGAAGAGGGCATCGGCCAGGCCCACCTTGTCGGTCATCTTCAGGAACCGGGCCGGCACGATCTGGTCGGTGTCGACATTCTCGGCGGGCAGCGGGATGACTGCGCTGGTGAACGAGCTGAAGGCTTCGGCCATCGCTCAGCGCCCGCCCAGGCCCACGGTCAATTCGATCCCGGGCAGCATCCGTGGATCCGCGACCACGCCGGCCAGGGCCGAGGCGGCGGCGGTCAGGGGCGAGGCCAGGAAGGTCCGGCCACCCTTACCCTGGCGGCCCTCGAAGTTTCGATTTGAGGTGCTGATCGCGTACTGGCCGGGCGTCAGCTGATCGCCGTTCATGGCGATGCACATCGAGCAACCAGCCTCACGCCACTCGGCGCCGGCCGCCCGGAAGATGTCGGCCAGGCCTTCGTTCTCGGCTTCCTTCTTCACTTCCTGGGAACCCGGCACCACCATCACCCGGACGCCCTCGGCGATCCGCTGGCCCTTGAGCACCGAGGCCGCCAGGCGCAGGTCGCTGATCCGGCCGTTGGTGCACGAGCCGATGAACACGACGTCCACCTTCTGGCCAAGGATGGCCTGGCCCGGACGAAGGTCCATGTACTCGAGGGCGTGCTCGAGGGCGCGCCGGGCCGAAGGGTCGGGCTGATCCTGGGGCGACGGGACGAGCGAGCTGATCGGCAGGCCCATGCCCGGGTTCGTGCCGTACGTCACCATCGGCTCGAGCGTCGAGGCATCGATCGTGATCGACCGGTCGTAGCGGGCGCCGGCGTCGGTGGGCAGCGCCCGCCAGCCTTCGACGGCCGCGTCCCAGTCCCGGCCATGGGGGGCATGGGGTCGACCGGCGACGTACTCGAAGGTGGTGTCGTCGGGCGCGATCAGGCCGGCCCGGGCGCCGCCCTCGATGCTCATGTTGCACACGGTCATGCGCTGTTCCATGGTCAGGCCCCGGATGGCCGAGCCGGTGTACTCGAAGACGTGGCCGGTGCCGCCGCCCACCCCGATCCGGGCGATCAGGGCGAGGATGATGTCCTTGGCGCTGACCCCGGCCGACAGCCGCCCGTCCACCCGGACTTCATAGGTTCGCGGCCGGCGCTGGAGCAGGCACTGGCTGGCCAGGACCATCTCCACTTCGCTCGTCCCGATCCCGAAGGCCAAGGCCCCGAAGGCGCCGTGGGTGGCCGTATGCGAATCACCGCAGACGATGGTCATCCCGGGCTGGGTCAGGCCCAGCTCCGGTCCGATGATGTGGACGATGCCCTGGTTCGGCGAGCCCAGGCCGTGGAGCGGGATCCCGAACTCGGTGCAGTTGTCGGTCAGCTGCTGGACCTGGGCGGCCGCGATCAGGTCGGCGATCGGCAGCGAGCGGTCGTGGGTGGGGATGGAATGGTCGGCCGTGGCCACGGTCTGGCCCGGCCGATGGACGGTCAGGCCGCGCTGGCGCAGGCCGGTGAATGCCTGCGGGCTGGTGACTTCGTGGACCAGGTGCAGGTCGATCGCGAGAACGCTGGGCGCCCCCGGCTCCTCGTGGACGACGTGGCTGTCCCAGATCTTGTCGACCAGGGTTCGGGGTTGGCTGACGTCTGACGGAGGCACGGCAGGAGGCTAGCACAGGCTCCCGCCAGAACGCCCGGCGGTCCATCCGGGCAGATCGGCGCGTGGGGGCGGTACCTTCGGTGCACACAAACAGGTTGCGCAATCGACAAACGCCTCGTACACTCGCCCGACCGAAGACGGTAAACGCCGTCGCGCGCACGCCACGAGGTCGAACGTGGGCTTGGTCAACCGGCAGAATCGTCGTCACGTCGCGATCGTTGTCACCAGCGATGGCCGGCGGATCAACGTGCCCCTGCCCGAGACCGGGTTTGTCGACGTCGTCCTGCTGCCCCTCGTTCGCACCCTCCTTCTCGGGCTTGAAGGCCTTGTAGGCCTTATTACCGGCTCCCGGCAGGAGAACGGAGGATCGCGGAGGTAGCGCAGGCACCACCGAGAAACCAACGGGACCCTCGCCGGGAGGCGGGGGTTTTTTCATGGCCGCCGCCGCCTCACGAGCGGCGAGTACGATCCCAACCAGACCACCACCAACAGTGACCAACCACAGCGCAGCACACCAGCCAGGGCGAATCGTCCGGGCCGGGATCACGGAGACCCACGGATGACGATCACGAAAGGCCACCAAGCGCAACCTGCGGCCGCTCCGACGGGCGTCCGGCACGGTCATGTGCCCAACGACGGCACGGCCGGCGCGGCCGCGATCGAGGCCGCCCGGGTGGCCATGCTGCGCGACACCAAGCCCCTCAAGCGCAGCCGGATCGGCGCCGACGTGGTCTGCGAGGCCCTCCTGCGCCAGGGCGTTGACGTCTTCTTCGGCTATCCAGGCGGCGTGGTCCTGCCCCTGTACGACGTGCTCGGCGACTATCCCGAGCTGCGCCACGTCCTGGTCCGCCACGAGCAGGGCGGTGCCCATGCCGCCGACGGTTACGCCCGGGTCACCGGTCGGGTGGGCGTCTGCCTGGGCACCTCCGGACCGGGTGCCACCAACCTCGTCACGGGGATCGGCACGGCCCTCCTTGACTCGATCCCGATGGTCGCGATCACCGGCAACGTGCCCGGTGCCCTGATCGGCAAGGACGCCTTCCAGGAGATCGACATCAACGGGATCACCCTGCCGATGACCAAGCACAACTACCTGGTTCGTGACGCCGACGACCTGCCCCGGGTGTTCGCCGAGGCGTTCCACATCGCCCGGACCGGGCGGCCCGGACCGGTCCACATCGACATCACCAAGGACGCCCTCCAGCAGGAGACGTCGGCCGAGCATCCCAGCGAGGCCGAGGTCATCGCCGGGCTGCCCGGCTTCCGGCCCAACTTCGACGGTCATCCCCGCCAGCTCAAGGTGGCCGCGGCCGAGATCGCCCGGGCCAAACGGCCGGTGATCCTGGCCGGTCACGGCATCCTTCACGCCGAGGCCTGGGACGACCTGCTGGCGTTCGCCGAGAAGACCAGCATCCCCGTCGCCTGGACCCTGCTGGGGATCGGGGCGATCGCCGAGGACCATCCCCTGGCCTATGGCTTCATGGGCATGCACGGCTGGAAGCACGTCAACCGGGCCATCCAGTCGGCCGACCTGCTGATCGCGATCGGGATGCGCTTCGACGACCGGGTCACCGGCAACGTCCGGACCTACGCACCATATGCCCGGATCATCCACGTCGACATCGACCCGGCCGAGATCGGCAAGAACGTGGCCGTCGAAGTGCCCATCGTGGGCGACGCCGGGCGCGTGCTGCGCGCGCTGACCCCGATGGTCGAGGCAACCCCGATCGCCGACCGGGCCGAATACCTCGACCAGCTGGCCGAGTGGCGGACCGAGTCCGAGGCCAGCAGCTGGCACGGTTCGGGTGCCTGGCGCGAGGGCGTGCTCACTGCCGACTTCGTGGTCGAGCGAATCGGCGAGCTGACCGAGCATGCGGCGACCTACGTCGCCGACGTCGGCCAGAACCAGATGTGGCTGGCCCGCTACGTCGGGTTCCGCCTGCCCAACAGCCATGTCAGCTCGGGTGGCCTGGGCACGATGGGCTTTGCCCTGCCGGCCGCCATGGGTGCCGCGCTCGGCCGGCCCGAACGCGAGACCTGGGCGATCGTCGGTGACGGCGGCTTCCAGATGACCTCGCAGGAGCTGATGACCCTCGTCCAGGACCGGATCCCGGTCAAGATCGCCCTGCTCGACAACAAGAAGCTGGGCATGATCCGGCAGTGGCAGGAGATCATCTACGGCGGCAACTATCACTCCGCCACCCTGCTTGGCCCGGACTTCGCCAAGCTGGCCGAGGCCTACGGCATCCCGGCCTTCCGGGCGCATACCCCCGAGGACGTTGACCCGGCCATCCAGGCGGCCCAGGCCGTCGACGGCCCTGCCCTGATCTGGTTCGAGATCGCCGAGACCCAGAACGTCTTCCCGATGATGCCGGCCGGCAAGGGCCTGTCCGACCTGATCGAGAAGTGGGACGGGCCCGAGGAATGAGCGACGCATTGGAGCCCGCCGGTCCGGCTCATTCGGCCCCGCCCGCCCGGGCCCTGCCGGGGTCGGGCGAGGTCAACCGGCATGTCCTGGTTGCGATCGTCCTGAATCGGCCGGGGGTCCTGAACCGGGTTGCCAGCCTGATGCGGGCGCGCAACTTCAACATCGAATCGCTCAGCGTCAGCCACACCGACCAGCCCGACATCAGCCGGATGACGATCACCCTGCGCGGCGACGATGTTGCCGTGGAGCAGGTCAGCAAGCAGCTCTACCGCCTGATCGACGTGCTCAAGGTCCAGGATTTCGTGGGCGAGCCAACGGTCGAGCACGAGCTGGTCCTGATCAAGGTCCGGGCCACCGACGCGAACCGGGCCGAGATCGTCAAGGTCGCCGAGCTGTATCGGGCGCGCCTGGTGGACATCACCGAGGGTTCGGTGATCGTTGAGGCCGCCGGCACGGCAGCCGAGGTGGAGGCCGTCGTGGCCCTCCTGCGGAGCTACGGAATCAAGGAGCTTGTACGTACCGGGACCGTGGTCATGGCGCGCGGCTCGGCATCCATCGAGGAGGCACTCAAGCGATGACCGCGAAGATGTACTACGACAACGACGCCGACCCGGCGGCCCTCGCCGGCAAGACGGTCGCGATCATCGGCTACGGCAGCCAGGGGCACGCCCACGCCCTGAACCTGCACGAGTCCGGGGTGGACGTGGTGGTTGGCCTGGCGCCGACGTCCAAGAGCCGGGCCCTGGTCGAGGACGCCGGGATCCGGGTAGCCGACGTGGGCGACGCCGTCCGCTCGGCCGATGTTGTCATGATCCTGGTCCCGGACACGGCTCAGAAGGCGATCTACGACAGCCAGATCGGGCCCAACCTCAAGCCGGGCGCCCTGCTGATGTTCGCCCACGGCTTCAACATCCACTTCAACCGGATCGATCCGCCGTCGGGCATCGATGTTGGGATGGTCGCCCCCAAGGGCCCCGGGCATCTCCTGCGCAGCGTCTACCAGGCCGGCGGTGGCGTGCCCGCCCTGTTCGCCGTCTACCGCGACACGAGCGGCACGGCCCGGGCCAAGACCCTGGCCTACGCCCGGGCGATCGGGGCAACCCGGGCCGGCGTGCTCGAGACGACCTTCGCCGAGGAGACCGAGACCGACCTGTTCGGAGAGCAGTCGGTCCTGTGCGGGGGCACCGCGGCCCTGGTCAAGATGGCCTTCGAGACCCTGGTCGAGGCGGGCTACCAGCCTGAGCTGGCCTACTTTGAGACCCTCCACGAGCTCAAGCTGATCGTCGACCTGATGTACCGGGGCGGCCTCAACTTCATGCGCTTCAGCGTCAGCGAGACGGCCGAGTGGGGCGACTACGTGAGCGGTCCCCGGATCATCGACCCGCATGTCCGCGAGACGATGCGCCAGGTTCTGACCGAGATCCAGGACGGCTCGTTCGCCGCCCGCTGGATCGCCGAGAACGAGGCCGGCCGGCCCAACTTCGAGCGGCTGCGCCAGGCCGACCACGATCACCTGATCGAGCGGGTCGGGGCGTCGCTGCGCAGCCAGATGGCCTTCCTCAACCCGATCGAGGTCAAGGCCGGCCAGGCCCAGGCATCGGTCGCAGCCCCGAGCGGCGGCACCCGATGACCGCGGTCGGTCCGGGCACTACGGTGGATCCGGGCTCGGTCCGGATCTTCGACACCACCCTGCGTGACGGGGAGCAGGCACCCGGCGCGGGGCTGACCGCCGCCGAGAAGCTGGAGGTTGCCCGTCAACTCGTCCGGCTCAAGGTGGATGTCATCGAGGCCGGCTTTCCGGCGGCTTCGCCGGGCGACTTCGAAGCGGTCCGCCGGATTGCCGAGGAGACCCGTGGGGTGGCCGTGGCGGCCCTCGCCCGGTGCAAGGACGGCGATCCCCAGCGGGCCGTTGAGGCGATCCGGATTGCCGAGCGGCCGCACCTCCACGTGTTCATTGCCACGTCCGATATCCACCTCAAGCACAAGCTCCGGATCGATCGCGACGAGGCCCTTCGCCAGGCCGTCAAGTGGGTGGCCTACGGCCGCCAGGAGCTGGGCCGCGACGCCGAGATCGAGTTCTCGGCCGAGGATGCCTCCCGGACCGACCTCGACTACCTGCTCGACATCTACGAGGCGGTGGTCGCCGCCGGCGCCAGCACGGTCAACATCCCGGACACCGTGGGCTACGCCATCCCGGCCGAGTTCGGCAAGCTCGTCGGGCGGGTCGTGGAGCGGGTCGGCCGCGACGCTACCGTGTCGGTCCATTGCCACAACGACCTGGGCCTGGCCACGGCCAACACCCTGGCCGCGGTGCAGGCCGGCGCGCGCCAGGTGGAGGTCACGATCAACGGCCTCGGCGAGCGCGCCGGGAATGCCTCGCTCGAAGAGGTGGTGATGGCCCTGCGCACCCGGCCAACCCAATTCCCCGACCTCATCTCGCGGGTCCAGACCGAGCAGATCACGGCCGCCAGCCGGCTGGTCAGCTACCTGACCGGCTTCACCGTCCAGCCCAACAAGGCGATCGTCGGGGGCAATGCCTTCGCCCACGAATCGGGCATCCACCAGGACGGCGTGATCAAGAATCCGCTGACCTACGAGATCATGACTCCCCAGTCGGTGGGACTCTCCGGCAGCCAGCTGACGATCGGCAAGCTGTCCGGCCGGCGGGGCCTCCAGAGCAAGCTGAAGGAGCTTGGCTACGAGCTGGAGGGCGACGGCCTCGACGCGGTCTATCGCCAGGCCATTGCCCTGGCCGACCTCAAGAAGGAGGTCACCGATGCGGACCACCTGGCGATCGTGGAGCGCCGGGCCGGTGACGTCAGCGCGTCGATCCAGCTCGAGGGCTGGAGCGTGACCAGCTCGCACGGCGGCAACGGCACGGGCAGCGTCTCGATCTCGGTCGACGGCCAGACCCATTCCGTCGAGGCCAGCGGCAACGGTCCGGTCAATGCCCTCTATTCCGCGGTCGACCAGGTCCTCCAGCCCGTCCTCGGCTGGCATCCCATCCTGGCCCAGTACGAGATCAAGGCCGTATCGGCCGGCGAGGATGCCCAGGGCCAGGTCCTGGTCCGCTGCCGGCGCTCGTCGGACGAGGGTCCCGGCGCGCTCGTCGTGAGCGGCCACGGGCTCTCGACCAACATCATCGAGGCATCGCTCGAGGCCTATCTCGTCGCGATCAACAAGCTCCACGGGGCCGACATCAACGGCGTCGATCCGGCCTTCGCCGGCTCGCAACAGGCCGTCGACCGGCCGTGACCAGCTACCGCCTGGCGGCGATCCCCGGCGACGGGGTGGGCCCGGAGGTCCTGGCCGCCGGCCGGCAGGTCCTGGGGGCGACCGCGGCCGTCTTCGGCTTTGAGCTCGAGTGGACCAACCTGGTCGTGGGCGGCGCCGGGATCGATGCCTACGGCGTGGCGATCCGGCCGGAGGACGTGGCCGCGTGTGCGGCCGCGGATGCCGTCTACCTGGGCGCCGTGGGCGGTCCGAAGTGGGACGACCCAACCTCGTCGGTCCGGCCTGAGCAGGCCCTCTTCGCGCTGCGCGGAGGCCTGGGCCTGTTCGCCAACCTGCGTCCGGTCTCGATCCATCCGGGGCTCCGAGCAGCCTCCCCGCTCCGGCCGGAGCTGCTCGATGGGGTCGACCTGCTGATCGTGCGGGAGCTCACCGGTGGCCTCTATTTCGGCGGGCGGACCGAGGCCAGCGGCCCCGCCGGCTCGCGCCAGGCGAGCGATACCCTGCCCTATAGCGACACCGAGATCGAGCGGGTCGTGCGCCTGGCCTTCGAGCTCGCCCGCGGTCGGCGCCAGCGGCTGACCAGCGTCGACAAGGCCAACGTGCTGGCCACGTCGCGGTTGTGGCGCCGGGTGGCCGTCGAGCTGGGCGCGGAATTTCCCGACGTGACCCTCGACCACCAGCTGGTCGATTCGTGCGCGATGCAGCTGGTCCGGCGTCCGGCCGCCTTCGACGTGCTGGTCACCGAGAACCTGTTCGGTGACATCCTGTCGGACGAGGCATCGGTCCTGGCCGGTTCGCTGGGGATGCTCCCGTCGGCCTCGGTCGGCAGTCGCCGGACGGCCCACGGCCTGCACGGCCTGTACGAGCCGATCCATGGCTCGGCGCCGGACATTGCCGGGCGCGACCTGGCCAATCCCATCGGCACGATCCTGTCCGGGGCCATGCTCCTGCGCTGGTCGCTCGGCCAGGCCGAGGCCGCCGCAGCGATCGAGGCAGCCGTCCGGAGGACGATCGACGCCGGTTTCCGGAGCGCCGACCTGTGGCCCGCTGCGGACCAGCCAGTGGACGGCCTGACCCGGGTGGGAACGGCCGGCATGACCCAGGCGATCGTCGAGCGCATCTCGGTGGGGGCTCTTCAGGGCCAGGCGGTGGCCTCGTGAGCGAGCCGGTGATCCTGTACGACACGACCCTGCGCGACGGGACCCAGGGCGAGAACATCACCCTGTCCCTGGCCGACAAGCTGCGGGTCGCCCGGATGCTCGATGAGTACGGCATGCCCTACATCGAGGGTGGCTGGCCGGGCTCCAACCCCAAGGACATCGAGTTCTTCGCGGCCGCCCGCAAGATCACCTGGGCCACGGCTCGCCTGGCCGCATTCGGCTCGACTCGCCATCGCTCGAATCGACCCGAGCATGACCCCAACCTGCGCGAGCTGGTGGCCGCCGAGACGCCCGTCGTCACGATCTTCGGCAAGAGCTGGCTGCTCCACGTGATCGAGGTCCTGGGCGCGACGCCGGCCGAGAACCTGGCCATGGTCGCCGAGTCGGTGGCCTTCGTGGCCGAGCGCGGTCGCGAGGTGGTCTACGACGCCGAGCATTTCTTCGACGGCTACGCCGCCGATCGCGACTACGCCCTGGCCACCCTGCGGGCCGCCCGTCAGGCCGGTGCTCGCTCGATCGTCCTGTGCGACACGAACGGGGGCACGCTGACCAGCGAGCTGGTCCGGGTTGTCAGCGACACGATGGCCAGCCTCGGCGCAGATCCGGCCGCGTCGGCCGTGACCTGGGGGATCCACACCCACAACGACGCCGAGCTGGCCGTGGCCAACGCGATCGCCGCGGTGGAGGTCGGCGTCCGCCACGTCCAGGCCACGATCAACGGCTACGGCGAGCGCTGCGGCAACGCCAATATGGTCAGCATCCTGGCCAACCTGGCCCTCAAGACCAGCCTGGCCCTCGTCCCGGCCGGCGGCGGCAAGCTGGCCGACCTGACCGCGCTATCGCGGGGCGTCGCGGAGATCGCCAACGTCGCCCCCAATGACTACCAGCCCTATGTCGGTCGCTCGGCGTTCGCCCACAAGGGCGGGGTGCATGGGGCAGCCGTGGCCAAGGTGGAGCGGAGCTACCAGCACGTCAACCCGGTCAGCGTCGGCAACGAGGGCCGCCTGGTGGTCAGCGAGCTGGGCGGCCGGGCCAACACCCAGCTGCGCGCCGAGCAGCTTGGCCATCGCCTGGACGGCTCGATCGACGCCCGGGCGCTGTCCCTGCTGATCAAGCAGCTGGAGGCCGACGGATTGGCCTTCGAAGGGGCCGAGGCGTCCTTCGAGCTGCTCATTCGGCGCCACGCCACTGGCTATGTCGCCCCGTTCCGGATCGTCGACTACACCGTCCTGGTAGAGCAGCGCGACGGCCACGAGCTGCTGGCCGAGGCGACCGTCAAGGTGGAGGTGGCCGGCGAGATCCTGCACACCGCCGCCGACGGCAACGGCCCGGTCAATGCCCTCGACAGCGCCCTGCGCAAGGCCCTCGGCGCGTTCTACCCGGAGCTCGACTCGGTCCACCTCGTCGACTACAAGGTCCGAATCATCGACGGCACGGCCGCCACCGAGGCGCGCACCCGGGTCGTGATCGACTCGGTCGACGGTGCCCGGGCGTGGTCCACGATGGGCAGCGACACGAACATCATCGGGGCCTCGGCCGCGGCCCTCGCCGATTCGCTCGAGTACCTGATCTGGAAGTCCGGGGCCGAGCCGAGGCGGCGCGATGAACGCCACTTCACGACACCCCTGGCCGCAACCGGCGGGGCAGTCGGCTCATGACCGGCGATCGTCCCGTGGCGTTGCACCTGGCCCGCTGGACGGTCTCTTCGGGCAGCCAGGTCCAGAGCCGGGGTGCCGTCGTCATCGCTTCCGGCGAGCACCAGTGGGAAGCTGCCGCGGAGGGCAACGGAGCGGTCGACGCACTCCTGCGGGCCGTCGACAAGGCCCTGTCGGGTGTCCTGACCGGCCATCCCCGGCTGATCGCCTACGACGTCCACTCGGTCGCCGAGGGGGCCGAGGCCGAGGGCATCGTCACGATCCGGATCGCCCCGCCGGCGTCGGCCGAGGGTGCCCGGGCAACGGGCGACTACAGCGGCGCCAGCAGCAACGTGAACATCATCGCCGCCTCGATCGAGGCATACATCCAGGCGCTCAACCTGCTCCTGGCCGAGGAGTCCTGGTCGGGGGCCACCGAGGCCGCCGGCAATCGCAAGCGGGCGGGCACGGACGCAGCCGGCCGGGCGACCCAGGTCGAGCTCGACGAGGACGCCGGCCACCACGACACGACTGCCTGGTTCGAGCACTGAGCCAGCCTGCCGGTCCGGGCCAGCCGCCGAGCGGTCCGCGGGCTGCCTTCTCGGGCGAGCCCGGCGCGTTTGCCGAGGACGCCCTGCTGGCCGGCCTGGCGGCGCCCCGCTCGATCCCCGTTGGCGGGTTCCGCGAGGTCTTCGAGGCGGTTCGCGACGGGCAGGCCGAGGTGGGCGTGGTGCCCATCGAGAACGTCGTGAACGGCACGGTCCGCGAGGTCTATGACCTGCTCCTGGAGCACGACCTGGTCATCCGGGGCGAGCTGGTCGTCCCGGTCCGGCTGTGCCTGGCGGCCCTGCCCGGGGCCCGTCTCGAGGGGATCGAACGGGTCTACTCCCACATCCAGGCGCTCGGCCAGGCGGACCTGTTCCTGCGCCAACGGCCGTGGGCTCTGCTGACCACCTACAACACCGCGGGGGCAGGTCGGCTCATTGCCGAGGCCGGCGAGACCACCTCGGCGGCGGTCCTGTCGCCCCGGGCGGCAGCCCACTTCGGACTCGAGATCCTGGCCGACGCGATCGAAAACGATCCGGCCAACCGGACTCGGTTCATCCTCGTCGGCCGCCCCGACGCGCCGTTCCCGGACGGCTGGCGACGAGCTGCCGAAGGCCCCCTCGCACCGCGCACGACCGTTGCCTTTGCCGTTCGCAACCAGCCCGGGACGCTCCTCGCGGTGCTCCAGGTGCTGGCCGAGCACCGGCTCAACCTGAGCACCCTGGAATCGCGGCCGAGCCGAC
Organism: Candidatus Limnocylindrales bacterium; assembly: GCA_038220425.1. GTDB lineage: Bacteria > Chloroflexota > Limnocylindria > Limnocylindrales > CSP1-4 > Palsa-1033. Next base: position 4,884 of record JBBRIV010000028.1, on the reverse strand, counting down.
GGGTCGCGTGGGAGTACGTCTTCTGGGCCGATATCGACGCCGACCTGCTGGCCTCGGAGGCGGCCGGCGCGCTCGAGGCGATCCGGCCGCTGACCACGATGCTCCGGGTCCTGGGCGCCTACCAGCGGGCCGCCGGCGCCTGATCGTCGGCCGACTCGCCGGACGCCCTGATCGCCGGGCGCCGATCCCCGGGCGCCCTGATCGCCGGCTACTCGATCTTGAGGTTGGCCGGCACCGTCGAGTCGATCGCCGGATAGGCCGGCTTGAGGTCCTCCAGGACGTCGCCCAGGATCTCGGCCACGGCCAGGTTGCGGAACCAGTTCTTGTTGGCCGGGATCACGTACCACGGCGCGGCGGCCGTCGAGCACCGGCTCAGGGCCTCGTCGAAGGCCTGGGTGTAGTTGTCCCAGAGGGCCCGCTCGGCCAGGTCGCGCATCTTGAACTTCCAGTGCTTGGTCGGATCGTCGTAGCGATCCTGGAGCCGCTGGCGCTGCTCGTCCCGGTCGATCACGAGGAAGAACTTGACGACCGTCGTGCCCTCGTCCACCAGCATCTGCTCCCACGCATTGATCTGGTCGTACCGGCGCTGCCAGGTCATCTTCGGGACCAGGTCATGGACGCGCACGACCAGGACATCCTCGTAGTGCGACCGGTTGAAGATCCCGATCTCACCCTTGGCCGGAACGTGCTGATGGACCCGCCACAGGTAGTCGTGGCTCATCTCGATCGGGCTGGGGACCTTGAAGTCGGTGACTGGGCAGCCCTGCGGGTTGAACGCGGACATGACATGGCTGAGCGTCCCGTCCTTGCCGGCTGCGTCGATCCCCTGGAGGACGACCAGGACCGGGTGCTTCGCCTCGGCCCACAGCCGGTCCTGCAGGCCGGACAGCCGGACCAGGCCGTCGGCCAGTTCCTTCTCGGACCGGGCCTTGGTGTGGCCGTGGGTCTCGGACGGGTCGAACGTGGCGAGGTGGACCTTGCTGCCGGGCTCAACCCGGAGCTGGGCGCGCAGTCGATGGTCGGGCATGCTGGCTCCTGAAGCGGCGTTCACGGCGATGGGCCTGGCGGAACGGGCTGCGGGGATCGTACACGCGCCCGGCTAGAATGCAGGTCACGAATCGACAGGAGTCCAGGATGACAACGACGATCGGCGCCAAGCCCCATCCGATCCTGCTGGCCGGCCGCTGGGTCGACTCGCCGGACGTGCTGACCGTGGCCAACCCGGCCGATCCGGGCACGCCGGCCGGCTCCACCTACAACGCCACCGCCGAGCAGTACGAGACTGCGGTCACGGCGGCCGTGGCCGCCTTCGAGCACACCCGGGTCCTGCCGGCCTTCGAGCGCGGCGCGATCCTGCGTTCGATCAGTGCCGGGATCAAGTCTCGGCGCGAGGAGCTCGGCCGGTTGATCAGCCTCGAGGCGGGCAAGCCGATCCGAGACTCGCTGGTCGAGGTGGACCGGGCCGTGCTGACCTTCCGGCTGGGCGCCGAGGAGGCCGAGCGGATGGTGGGCGAGGTGATCCCGCTCGACCTGATGCCTGCCTCGCGCGGCCGCGTGGGCCTGACCCGGCGCTTCCCGATCGGGCCGGTCGCTGCCATCAGCCCATTCAACTTCCCGCTCAACCTGGCCGCCCACAAGGTGGCCCCGGCCATCGCCGCCGGCTGCTCGATCGTGCTCAAGCCGCCCAGCAAGGATCCGCTCACGATGCTGACCGTGGGCGAGATCATCGCCGAGGCCGGCCTGCCCGAGGGCGCCGTGAGCATCCTGCCGATGACCCGCGAGCTGGGTGACCGGATGGTGGCCGACGAGCGCTTCAAGCTGCTGTCGTTCACGGGCAGCCCGTCGGTCGGCTGGCGGATGAAGGAACGAGCCGGCAAGAAGAAGGTGGTCCTGGAGCTCGGCGGCAACGCCGGCGTAATCGTCGACAAGGGCGCCGACCTGGACTGGGCCGTCAAGCGCTGCCTGGTGGGGGCGTTCGCGTATGCCGGCCAGGTCTGCATCAGCGTCCAGCGGATGGTCATCCACGAGGACATCTGGGACGAGTTCATGAGCCGTTTCGTGGCCGGCGCGGCCAAGCTCAAGATGGGCGACCCGCTGTCGCCCGAGACCGACCTGGGCCCGATGGTCGACGCGACCGCGGCCGGGCGCACCCAGCGCTGGGTCGACGAGGCGGTGGCCCTCGGCGGCAAGCTCCTCCTGGGCGGCCATGCCGACGGGACCTTCTTCCCGCCCACCGTCCTGACCGAGACACCGGTCACGGCGGCGGTGTGTTCGAACGAGGCCTTCGCGCCGCTCGTGGTCGCCTATCCCTTCAGCGACTTCGACGACGCCATCCGCCAGGTCAACAACTCGTCGTTCGGCCTGCAGACCGGCGTCTTCACCAACGACCTGGCCCATAGCTGGCGGGCCTTCAACGAGCTGGAAGTGGGCGGCGTGATCATCAACGACGTGCCCACCTATCGGATCGACCACATGCCCTACGGCGGAGTCAAGGATTCGGGCCAGGGTCGCGAGGGCCTGCGCTGGGCGATCGAAGATATGACCGAGATCCGGATCATGGTCATCGCCTCGCCGGGCTGAGGCGTTAGTGCCGGCGTGCCGCGGGACCGTGAGTGCCGGCGGACTGGGAGTGCCGCGCCGTGAGTGCCGCCGGACCCGTCCACTTGAGTGCCGCCGGACCGGGCGTGCCGCCGGACGCGTCGGCGTACCCGTCCACTTGAGTGCCGCCGGACCGGGCGTGCCGCCGGACGCGTCGACGTGTACTCCATACATCAAACGGCCGTTTTCGGGCCCTGGGCACCTCTCCGCGGGCGCCCGACCGTGGTTTGACGAGCTCCACGTGCGAGATTCGTCCCGGTCCACGCTCAGACCATGGCGAGGCGCTTCCTGCAGATCGTCAGCGACGCGCTCGGCCGGCCCGATTCTGCCGATTTGCAGTACCACGTACACGTCCGTGCCAGGGCATTCGCGCCCGCCCACGTCGCCCAGCGCGACGCCGCCCCGCGCCACGCCCACCGCTGAGTCCGTCGGAGTCGCTGCGGTCGGCGAGTGGCCGCGTCCTTAATTGTCATCTACCGCCACCAGCCGCGGTATGGCGCGTCGCGGCCAGCCTGGAGCCCGCATTGGGCCGACGGCGCGACCCGTCACGCACGACTGGCGTCGACTTGGCCAGCGTTTACGGCGATTCGAGGGCGCGATCGACCATACCGCGGCTGGGGGCGGTATCTGGCACAAACGCCGGCGACGTACCCGCCCGTGCCAGGGAATCGCCCCGCGACCACGGCCCCGGCCCCGCCGCCAAGCAATGCGCCGCCCCGGCCCCGCCGCCAAGCAATGCGCCGCCCCGGCGCCCGCCCGCCACCACGCCACACAACGCGCCGCCATGCAACCAGGCGTTCCGGCGCCCGTCCGCCGCCCGCCCCGGCGCCCGGCCCCGCCGCCACGCAATGCGCCGCCACGCAAACCAGGCGTTCCGTCGCCCGCGACGGGCTGCGCGGTGTTGCGTCGGGCGAGCCACCATGGGCCGATGGACTTTGCCCTGACTCCGGCCCTGATTGAGCTGCGCGAGCGTGCCCGGCGCTATACGCAGGACGTTCTGCAGCCCCTCGAGGCGCAGTTCGAGCACGACCGCGGCGTCCTCCCGGCATCCGTTGGCAACGACCTGCGCAAGGCTGCCATCGCGGCCAACCTCCACGCGGGCTCGCTGCCCAAGGCCGTCGGCGGGCAGGGTTGGACCGTCATGGAGCAGGTGATCGTCCACGAGCAGCTCGGCCAGGTCACCGGTGGCCTGTGGTCGTACATTCCGGGCGCCTACAACGTCCTGCTCCACGCCGACGCCGATCAGCGCAAGCGCTACCTCGACCCCTCGATCCGCGGTGAGCGCTCGGGCAGCTATGCCGTCACCGAGAGGGACGCCGGCTCGGATGCGCGTACGATCGCGGCCACAGCCCGCCGCGACCCGGCCACCGGCGACTATCTCCTGAACGGCGAGAAGTGGTTCGTGACCGGCCCGGATGACACCGACTTCATGATCTTCCACGCCATGGTCGTCGACGGCGACCAGCGCCTGCCAACGCTCTTCCTGGTCGATTACGACACCCCCGGCGTCCGGCTCAGCCATGACCCGGACTACATGCATACCTTCGCCGACCGCCATCCGCAGTTCATCCTGGAGGACGTCCGGATCGGCACCGACGCGATCCTCGGCGGGATCGGCCAGGCCGACCAGCTGACCAACGAATGGTTCGTCGAGGAACGGATCCACATCGGCGCCCGCTGCAGCGGGGCAATGGAACGCCTGTTGACCCTGGCGGTGGAGTGGGCCACCAGCCGGGTCCAGTTCGGCGAACGGATCTATGACTTCCAAGGGGTCAGCTTCCCGCTGGCCGACTCGGCCGCCGATGCCGCAGCGGCTCGCCTGCTGACCCGCGAGGTGGCCTGGCTGGCCGACACCGGCGCAGATCCCAAGGTCGTCCATGCCCGGGCCTCGATTGCCAAGCTGTTTGCCTCCGAGGCCGCCTTCCGCTGCGCCGACCGGGTGGTCCAGGTCTTCGGCGGCCGGGGCTACATGCGCGAGAACCCGCCGGAACGCTTTTTCCGCGAGCTCCGGGTCGACAGGATCTGGGAGGGGACATCGGAGATCCAGCGGGTCATCGTGGCCCGGGCGCTTGACAAGCGCGGCGTCGGCCGGGTCGTCGGCGAGGCGTGACGGCCGAGACGCCGGCGACCAACGGACCGCCGCCCGAGTCCGGGGCGACCAACGGACCGCCGCTCGAACCTGCGCCGCCCGAGCCCGCGCCGCCCGAGCCCGGACCGCCGCCCAAAGCCGCGCCGCCGCCCAGCCGCCCGCCGATCGACCTCCACGCCCTGTTCGCGCCGCGATCG
>JBBRIV010000027.1:0-17107 GCA_038220425.1 Candidatus Limnocylindrales bacterium | reverse complement strand
CATGAGCTTCCTGCTGGCCGGCTCGAGCTCGGTCAACCCGGTCATGTTCGCCTTCGCGATCGGCCTGATCCTGGCCTGGAAGGTAGCCGGCTACTACGGTGTCGACCGCTACCTGCTGCCCCGCCTGGGTGTGCCCTGGGGTGCCAGCCGACGACGCGGACAGGTTGCGACGAGCCCGGCACCCGCCGGCTGAGCCGGCCGAGCGCTGCGGGCGAGCCGTAGCCTGCCCAATCCTGCGACGCGCCCGGTCGAGAGGAGCTCCGACCGGGCGTTTCGCTGCCGTCATCGGTCAAGGCGGGTACCCCATACATCAAACAGGCCTTTCTGACCGAGCCGTCGGGACCATGGGCGCCGCGCCGGGCGCGCCGCCGGTCTCCAGGGGCTCGATCGAGCGTGGTTCGGAGCAAGTTCAGGGCGGGCACGGCCCTGGGGCCCCCTTTCAACCCGCCCCTGACCTCCGTGCGGGCTCGAATCGCCCGGTTTGATGTCTGGGCTACACGCGCGGGCCGCTGCCCGGGGCACGGGCTACTCGCGCGGGAATGTCGCGCGGCGCCCGCGCGCGGGTCGGCGCGGATCAACGTCGACGCCAGGCAGCCCCGGTCATACTTTCGCGGTGCAAGCACCACGTCGCGTTGACATGCGCGCGGCGTGGAGCCTGCGCGCCCTGTACTTCGCGATCGGTCTGTGGACAGCGGCGATCGGGCCGTTCATCACCGTGATCCTGGACCGGCGTGGCTTCGACCCCGCCGCGATCGGCCTGGTGTCGGCCGGTTCCGCGCTGGCCGTGATCGTGATTGTCCCGGTCTGGGGGCACCTCGCCGATGTCCTCGTGGGTCGGGCCCGTGCCTTCCGGCTGGGGCTGGTCCTCGCTTCGGTGGCGGCGATCGTGCTCTTGCTGCCGCTGCCCGCTGTCGCGGTCGTGACCAGCCTGGCCAGCTTTGCCCTGTTCATCGGCCTGTTCAACTCGCTCAGCGACGCCCTCGCGGTTGACGCCCTGGTGCTACCCGATCGCCAATACGGGGCCCTCCGCTCACTGTCCAGCCTGTCCTTCACCCTGGCCGTGATCGCGGTGGGGTTCCTGTACAACCTGGTGGGCTATGGGGCGGCCTCGTTCGTGTCCCTGGTCTGGTCGGCCGTCCTGTTCCTGATCGTGGGCCGGGTCAGCGACCGGACCAGGGACCCTGCCGTCCGGCTCCTCGCGTCGGGTCACGGCGGGGTCGCCGCGGCCGGTCGATTCGGGTCGGTCAGCCGGGCATTCGCCGTGCAGCCCCGGCTGTGGGCCGTACTGGGCGTCCTGATGCTGGCCTACGCTGGACTCCAGGGAGCGGTCACCTTCGTATCCATCCGGATCGTGGAGCTGGGCGGCCAGCCCTCGGATGTGGCGCTGTCCTTTGGAATCTCTGCGCTGGCCGAGATTCCGGGCCTGGTGGTGGCCAGCTGGCTGGGCCGGCGAATCGGGCTGCGCTGGTTGACCGCCTTGTCCCTGGTTGGCTACGGCCTGTGTGTTGCCTCATGGGGCATCCTGCCCACACCCCTGGCGATCAACGCGACCCGCCTGGTCACCGGGTTTTGCTACGGATCGTTCACGGCCGCCCGGGTGCTGCTCGTCTCGCGGTTATTGCCCAGGCCACTGCAGGCCACAGGCCAGGGGCTGGTCCAGGCGGCCACCGTCGGGATCGGGACCGTGCTGGGCACGGCGATCGGCGGGATCCAGTACGGCTGGCTCGGTCCCACGGGCTTCTTCGTGGTGGCCGCCACGGCCGCGATCGTGGGTGGTCTCGGTACCGCCGTGGTCCTATCCGGACCGATCGAGGCCTGATCAGCTCTCGGGCGTCGCCTTGGGCTGCCTTCGGGCTGGCTGGATGGCCGTGGCCGGCAACCGGCCGGCCTCGTCCGGCGAACGGTGACGTCCTTCGTCGATCGTGAGCCGGAACTCAGGGACGGCCGTGACGACGATGAGCGGACGATCGCCGATGATGGTGAGCGCGGCGGACTGCTGCAACACCGTCGGGAGGGAGATGAACTCGTCACGCCCGGCGCGAGCGTGAGCCATGATAGAACTCGGACGATGTCCGCCAGGACTGTCGCACGGGATCACGCGCCGCCCGCGCCGCCCGGCTCGGACCCGCGGATCGCGTCGCTCGCCCATCCCACCGTTAGAACGGAGACCGCGTCCCGCATGCCGACTGCCCCATCGAAGCTCGCCATCGTCGTCCGCGGGGGCTGGGACGGCCACGCGCCCACCGATGCGACGGACCGGTTCATCCCGCACCTCGAGGCGAACGACTACGAGGTCCGGATCTTCGACTCGCCGGCGCCGTACGCCGATCCGGACCTGATGGCGCGGACCGACCTGATCATGCAGTGCAACACCATGGCGACGATCGCCCGCGACGAGCTCGCGGGCCTGCGAGCAGCGATCGCCAACGGGACCGGCATGGCGGGCTGGCATGGCGGGATCGCCGATTCGTATCGCAACTCGTCCGACTACTTCCAGCTCATCGGCGCCCAGTTCGCGTGCCATCCGGGCAAGGACCCGGCGACGATCACCGGCGACGGACCCGAGAACAACTACGTGCCGTACACGGTCAACTTGCTGCCGGCCGCGGCTGACCACCCAATCACCCGGGGCCTCGCGGACTTCGACCTGGTCACCGAGCAGTACTGGGTGCTCTGGGACCCCTACCTCGACGTCCTCGCGACGACGACCCAGAAGGTCCGGCCGTGGGATGAGTGGCACCGCGAGATCACATCGCCCGCCATCTGGACGCGGCGCTGGGGCAAGGGCCGGATCTTCGTCTGCACCCCCGGCCACAGCCTCGTCGTCCTCGCCCATCCGACCGTCCACACCGTCATTGAGCGGGGGCTGCTGTGGGCCGGCCGGTGAGGATCGGGATGATCGGTTGCGGCGCGATCGCCCGGCAGTACCTCGACACCGCCCGCCGGCTCGACGCGATCGAGATCGTGGCGGCGGCGGATCGCGTCCCGGCGCGCGCCAGCGCGGTCGAGGCGGCCGAGGGCATCCCCGCGATGCCGGTCGCAGACCTCCTCGCGAATGCCGAGGTGGATGTCGTCCTGAACCTCACGATCCCGGCCGCCCACGCCGCCATCGCCCTCCAGGCGATTGCCGCGGGCAAGGCGGTCTACGGCGAGAAGCCGCTGGCAGCAACGACAGCGGAGGCGCGCTCGATCCTCGAGGCTGCCGGGGCGGCCGGCGTGCAGGTCGGCTGCGCGCCCGACACGGTCCTGGGAACGGGGATCCAGACGGCGCGGAAGGCCGTCGACGACGGACGGATCGGGGCCCCGATCGCGGCGACCGCGACCATGCTCACGCCCGGCCATGAACGCTGGCACCCCGATCCCGACTTTTACTACCAGCCCGGCGGCGGCCCGCTTCTGGACATGGGGCCGTACTACCTGACCGCCCTCGTCACGATCCTCGGCCCGGTCGTCGCCGCCATCGGCGCCGCGAGCCGCACGCGCGGGACGCGGACGATCCGCTCGGGCGCGCGCGCCGGCGAGACGGTCCCGGTCGCTGTCGACAGCCACGTGACGGGCGCCCTGATCCACGAGTCGGGCACGATCTCGACGCTCGTCATGAGCTTCGACGCGGTCGCCTCCAGGGCGTCGCGGATCGAGATCCACGGGGAGCTGGGGTCGCTCATCGCGCCAGACCCAAACCTGTTCCGCGGCGACGTCGAGCTGCGCGAGCTCGACGGGACCGGCTGGGTCACGCTCCCGATCAGCGCCGGGTACGAGCACAGCGCGCGCGGCTACGGGATCGCGGACCTGGCGACGACCCCCGCCGGAGAGGAGCCGCGCGCCGGTGGCGCCCTCGCGTTCCACGTGCTGGACGTCATGGAATCGCTCCTGGAGTCGGCCCGGACCGGTCGCCGGGTCGACGTCGCGAGCCGTTGCCCGCGGCCGGCGCCGGTGCCCCTCCAGTCGCTGCCGAGCTCGGCCGCGGAGATCCCGACCTACCACTAGCCGGGCTCGGCGGTTACGCTACGACGGCCCGTCTCGTCGCGGGCCCGATCCGCGCCGTCCGGCGGGGCCGGTCCCAGGGTGCCACGGGAACCGGCTTAGCCTTTCGGTTGGAAGTCGAGCCAGCATGACTTGGGTGGTACCAGGGTCTCAAGCTCGATCCACAGGTCAGGCGGCAGCTCGACGGCGGCTGATGCCATGAGCGTCGGGATCCGGCCAGGTTTCGTGAAACCAATAACGGTTGAGTGCACGCGGGGATCACGCATCGAGAATTGGAGGGCTGCCGTGGCTAGATCAGTGCCGTGTCTCAAGCAGGCGTCGTTCATGGCAGCGACTGCATCGAGTACGGGCTTGGGTGCCTCGGCATAGCCGTACCTAGACGACCCAGTTGGGTTGGCGAGGACACCTCCGCCGTAGATCGCGGCGTTCAGCACCCCCATGCCGGCCGCGGTTGCCTGGTCGATTAGCTCGTCCGCGCTTCGATCGACAAGGGTCCAACGATTGTGTGTGAGTAGAACCTCGAAGACGCCCAGGTCGAGATAGCGTGAAACAACGTGAACGTTGCCTGCGGCGATGCCGATGTGTTGCACCCGGCCTTCGCCCTTTAGAGCAATCAGCGTGTCAACCGCTCCTCCTGCCTGCGTGATCGTGGCGAAGTCGTGGTATTCCGGATCGTGCAAGAAGAGCAACGGAAGTACACCAAGCCCGAGCCGCTCCTGACTCTCATCAAGCGAGCGTCGCACCCGATCACCGGAGTAGTCACCGTGCCGTGCGTCCACTTTGGTGATCACCGTAAAGTCCTCTGGCAGTCCCCCCGCGGCAGCAATGCCGACGCCGATCCGGCGCTCGCTCTCGCCTTCGCTGTAAGCGTTGGAGGTATCGAGGGCCCGAATCGGACTCTTCAGTACCTGTTGGACGACATCGATGGCATCGGATTCTGCGACCGCGTAGCCGTAAAGCGACAGCATGGTCCCAAGGGGGGAAGCACCCGCGATGATTGCCGAGGTCGAAACTGACGTATTGCCCAGTCTGCGGATCCAATTCGCGGGCAACGAGTCAGTCATCGGAAGCCTCCCCCAATCCGCGCATGGCCGTCCAACAGCCAGTCTCGTTCGCGCACGGTGCCCACGCCGACCGCCGCGGCCCGACCGTCGGCGATCACGGTTGTCTCACTGCAAGCACCCGAACATCCCAGGGCCCGAGTGGGACGTGATCTTGGGCGTGGAACGTTTCCCCAGTCAGAATGTCGTGCACCTCGGTGGGCACGGATACTGAGGCGGGATCCCAGGACCAGTTGTGCAGGAATCGGAGCTTGGTTCCGTCGACGGCCACTGCGCCGGTCGAGGTCATCGTGGCCGGCAGCTCGCACCAGGGTTGAACGACGTCGGTGGCTAGCCACTGGAGGAGCGATTTGGCAAAGCTCGCGTCGGGGATGGTGCCGACGGATGTGATGCGACCCCTCTCGTGGTCACGCGTGGTTATCGCTGGCCATTGACTGAAGTGCGGGTGTTCGTATGTCGCGACGACCTGCGCGTCGTCTACGAGCAGTCCGTCACACCAGCGCGTGGCCGTAGCCGCGTCGAGCTTGATCGTGGCCCCGTCGGCAGGAAGAACAGGGATCCTGGTCTTCAGGTTGCTGAACTCGTCATAGTGGACGCCTGAAGCCTGTGCCAGGCGGCCGGGAACCGTCTCGTTCCGAGCGCGCGCCTCGTGATCCGCGTATCCGGTCCGTGGGCCGAGGACGAGATGCCCTCCCGCGGCCGCGTAGTCCGCCAGCCAGTCGAGTAGGTGGTCCGGACTCATGTAGTGGCCGGGCACGACGAGGAGCGGATGACTGGCGGCGAACTCGGCCGGATGGGTGGCGGTCGCCTTCCGAGAATGCAGGATCCGGGCCGAGAGTCCGGCGTCGAAAGCGCCGCGGTAGAAGGGGGCGAAGATCCCGTCGTAAGCCCGGGCATCGGGTCCGCCTCCCGCTGCCTCCAACGGCGGGTATTTCTGCATGAGCCAGCGGTTCGGGAGCGAATACAGGAAGGCGACTTCTGCGTCGGGTCGACATCCCGCCACCAGCCGTCCTGCGCGCTGGAACTCGTCACCGACCTGGCGGAGCTCGTTGAAGGTTCGGCCTGGCTGACCCGAGTGGGGCAGGATCCCACCCCAGGAGGTTTCGGTGCCGAAGTGCAGCGTGTGCCAGTGCCAGTACTCGACCATCCGCGCTCCACGGGCGACCAGCGCCCACGCGACCTGACGCCACTGGCCGTCAAAGGCAGGGCGGTTGTCCCAGGCAGGACCGATGTGCATGGCATTGGTTTCGGTGACGAGGAAGCCCTCTTGGCGTGAGGAGTACATCCGGTCCGCGGAGAAGTACAGCGCCCACGTTCCGGTGGTGGCCCAGTTCTGATCGTGCGGTCCGGAGCCGTCGTCCGGGAGCTGTAGCCCGTCCTGCATGGCGTAGTAGAGGTTCCCCCCAGTGGTGTCGAGGGCATCAGTGACCAGATCGTCGTCGACGGCGGGCCGGTCGTAGGCGATGCAGGTCGTGACGAACTGTCCGGGGGAGGAGTACTCCCGGACGATGTCGGCCTGCCAGCCGATGAATCGGGTGGTCTGCTCGGCCTGGAAGCGACGCCAGGCGACGTCGTACTGGGGCTGCTTGTTGCCATCGGGTGCCCAAAGATCGTCCCAGGTCGAGAGTCGGTGCGACCAGTAGACGAGGCCCCACTCACGGTTGAGGCTTTCTACGTCGCCGTACCGATGACGCAGGTCGTCCACGAAGCGCTGGAAGACGCCGCGGTTGTGAAGGAGATGAAGGCCGGGTTCGTTGTCGACTTGGAAGCCGACGACGGCGGGATGCCCCGCATAGCGACGAAGGATCTTGCGGATCACCCGGTCGGCATGGAAGAGGAAGGCTGGGTGCGTGAAATCGACTTCCTGCCGAGCCCCCCAAGGGATCCGTTCGCCCGTGGATCGTTCGCCGGCGATTTCCGGATACAGCCGGGCCAACCACGGCGGCACGGCATACGTGGGCGTGCCAAGGATGACGGAGATGCCCCGCCGCGCGGCACCGTTGAGAACCGGCTCGAGCCAGTCCAAATCGAACTGGCCGTTCTCCGGTTCCCAGGTCGACCAGACCGACTCACCGACTCGGATGACCGAGAAGTGCGCCTCCTGCATGAGATCAAGATCGACATCCAGCCGGTCATACGGTTGGTACTCGTGGTAGTAAGCCGCACCGAACAACACGCGGTCGGAACCGGCCGACATCGCCCCACTCCTGTCGTCGTTCACTGCCCGGGTCACTCCTTGACGCTCCCAGCGGTGACCTGCGGGATCCGCCTGGCTTCATCGGTCGCGCTGCCGTCGACGACAAACGTCTCCAGTCGCTCCAGCGCTGACACCAGGTGGGCACGCATCGCTTCCTCGGCCCCGTCGGGATCCTGCCGGGCGACAGCATCGACCACTGCCAGATGCTCGTTCTTCGTCACCGAATGCAGGCGCGCGTGGTAGTAGAGCCGGAAGGTGTGCAGGTGGCTGCGCAGTCGGGTCAGCATGTCGCTGATGATCTGGTTGCCCGCGAGGTCGGCGAGCATCGCGTGGAAGGTCGCGTCATAGACCATGTCCAACCGGTTCGCCGCAGCCGTGACCTCGGCGCCGGCTCCACCGGCCAGGGCGGCGCGGCGCAGCTCCTTGATCTCATTCGGCTCCGCCTGGGCAGCGACCCGGGCGGCCAGTGCGGGTTCCACGAGCAGCCGCAGCTCGATGAGCTCGCGCACCTGCTCGATCCCCATGAGGGGCGCCACCGTGTAGCTGTGCCCTGGCCGCTTCACGATCAAACCGTCGGCCTCGACGCGTGCCAAGGCCTCGCGCACCGGTGTCGGCGACACGCCGAGGGTGCGGGCGAGCTCTTCGATGTTGAGCCTGGCGCCGGGCTCGAACGCGTGGGTCATGAGCATGTCCGTGACGATCTCGTAGACCGAGCCGGGCAGCGGTTGCCGTTGGGCCAGGCGCTGTGCTGCGGCGGACGCATGGATTGCTTCGATTTGATAACGGTCCATCTCGGCCTTCGCGTGTGGAGTACTCGGCGGCTACCTTACAGCATCCCAATCCTCTCTATCCTATAGACTTTTCGAACGCGTGCTGGCATAGTCCGCGAACGATGCAAGACAAGGAAGGGCGCGACGTGCTCGACGACGAGTCGGTGACTCGCACTGCCCCCGACGTCGCCGACGTCGCACCAGAGCCTGAGATCGGGAGGGGTCCGGATACGGCCAACGACCGATCGTCGCGCGCGGTCAAGGGTGTCCTGGTGGGGCTGAAGGCGGGGCCGCTATTCATCCTGGCGGTGATGATGCTGTTCCTCTGGGCAGGCACCGAGGGCCACGTCTTCATGACATACGGGAACATCGGCAACGTCCTCGAGCAGTCCGCCGGTGTCTGCATCATCGCCTTGGGCCAGCTCCTCGTGATCCTGACCCGGGGCATCGACCTGTCGATCGGCTCGAACGTCTCGTTGTGCTGCGTCATGGTGACTGTCGTCTACCGCGACACCAACTCGACGTGGCTGGCCATCGGGGTCACCTTGCTGACGGGGTTGTCCGTCGGTCTGGTCAACGGGCTGCTGCTGGTGTGGGGGCGTCTGCCGCATCCCTTCATCGCCACCCTCGCCACCTTGAGCATCTGCGCCGGCCTCGCCCTCTACATCGCCGGTGGCTCCACCATCCTGGGCTCCCCCCCGATCGTGCACCTGCTCGGCGGCGGACGTATCCCTGGGATCCCGGGCGCGGGCAACATCGGATGGTTCCCCTACGCCACGCTCGTGGTGATCGTCTTCGCGGTCGTCTGTGCCGTCATCTTGCACAAGCTGGTCTGGGGACGATGGATCTACGCCGTCGGTGGCAGCCCCGAAGCCGCGGTCCGCACGGGCGTGCCGATGAACGGGACGTTGATCTCGGTCTACCTCATGAGCGGGCTGTCGGCGGCCATCGGCGGCATGCTCTTCGTCGGAACCGCTAACGCCGGCTCGCCGTTCACCGGGCAGGGCATGGAGCTCAACGCCATCGCCGCGGTGATCATCGGCGGCGGCAGCTTCCTGGGTGGTCGTGGCGGCGTCTTGAACGCCCTGACAGGTGCGTTGATCCTCGGGATCATGCACAACGGCCTCAACCTGCTCGGTCTCGACCCGAACTTCCAGTACATCGCGGTGGGAGTGGTCGTCCTCGTCGCGGTCGAGCTCGACGTCTTGCGGGCCCTCGTCGAGCACCGGTTCCGAAGCATGCAGGCGAGGCTCGCATGACTGACGCCGTTCACGTCGTGGTGCCCTCCGACGTGGAACCCGTCCTGAGCGTTCGTGGTGCCACCAAGACCTTCGGGGCCGTGGTCGCACTCGAGGGCGTCGACCTCGAGGTCCGCGCCGGTGAGGTTCTCGCCCTGCTCGGCGACAACGGCGCCGGCAAGTCGACCCTCATCAAGTGCATCAGCGGCGTCCACAAACTGGACCGAGGCGAGATCCAGATCGACGGGGCGCCCGTGCAGATCACCTCCGCGGCCGATGCCCGATCAAATGGGATCGAGACCGTCTACCAAGACCTGGCCCTGTTCGACAACCTCAATCCAACGGCGAACTTCTTCGCCGGCCGCGAAGTGGCGGGGCCGTCCTGGTTGCCACGCGGTCTCCAATGGATGAAGCAGAAGGAGATGTCAATACGCACGAAGGACCTTCTCGACCGTTTGCAAATCCGGCTCCCTGACTTCGATGCTGACGTGGCGCTGATGTCGGGGGGCCAACGCCAGGCGGTGGCGGTCGCGCGAGCCGTGGCGTTCTCCTCGAAGCTCGTCATCCTCGACGAGTCGACTGCCGCCCTCGGGCTTCGGGAGTCGGCGCGGGTCCTGGAGCTGATCGATCGGCTCCGAACCTCCGGCGTCGCGGTCATCTTGATCTCTCACAGCATGGATCACGTGATGGCCGTCGCGGACCGGGCGATGGTCATGCGCCGCGGCCGCAAGATCGGCGAGGCGCCGGCGACCGCGGACAATCAAGAGCAACTCGTGTCCTGGATCGTCGGGGCCCGAGGGAGCACCACCATTTGAGGCTTCACCACCTGGACGCACGGCACGTGCGACAGATCCGACAAGAAGGAGCAACACACATGTCGACTCGACTGAAAGGGCTGATCGGGATCGGAGCGGCGGCGATGCTCATCGCCGCGTGCAGCAGCGGGGGGACCGCGGCGCCGTCCGCGAGTACCGCGGCGCCGTCCGCGACTACTGCGGCGCCGTCCGCGAATCCGAGCGTAGCCGCGAAGAAGATCAAGGTCACTCTTCTGACCAAGGCCACGGGCGGTTTCTGGGATGCCATGATCGCGGGCGCCAAGAAGTACGAGACCGATCACCCGAACGACATCGAGCTCACGACCAACGCGTGCAAGACCAACGACGACACGCCCTGCCAGATCGCGGAGATTCAGGACGCTGTCACCAAGGGCGCCCAGGCGATCGTGATCTCCCCGATGGGCGTTGGTGTGACCGATGCCCTCAATACGGCTCAGCAGGCAGGCGTCCGGATCGTCTTCGTCGACAACACGATCCCTGGTGTCATTCCGGATGCGGTTGCGGCTACGAACAACGTCAAGGGCGGCGAGGCTGCCGGCGCGTACATCAAGACCCAGCTGAAGTCGGGCGACACCATCGGTCTGCTCGAAGCCGTGCGTGGCGTGCCGAACCTCGACCAGCGCATCGATGGCGTCAAGAAAGCGCTCGAAGGTACTGGCGTCAACGTCGTGATCGGGGCCCAGCAGACCCTGTGTGACACCAAGACCGGCGCCGCGGTGACGCAGGACCTGCTCACCAAGTACCCGAACCTCACAGCGGATCTACTCGGCGTGCGACTCCCCGGCGATAGGTGCCGTGGCGGTCGCGGAGTCCAAGCAGCACCCGCTGCTGATCTTCGGCTACGACGGAGACCCGGAGATGTCCAAGCTCATCTTGGCCGGCAAGACCACGGCCACGATGGCCCAGTCGCCGTTCAAGATGACCAACCTCGGCGTCGAGGCGGCGGTCAAGTCGCTCATGGGCGAGAACTACGTCAAGGCCATCGACACGGGCGTCACGCTCGTGACGAAGGACAACGCGGCTAGCTTCACCTCGGCCTGGCAGTAACTCCTTCCGCATGGGAGCAGCTTCGGACGCCTGCTCAAAGGGCAGCCGAAGGGCCCGGCACTACCAGTGAGTGCCGGGCCACGTGCTCCCGTGAAACCACATCCGCGCACATCCAGTCGACGACCTCATTCGTTAGGATGGAGACCCGGGACATCCGGTTTCCCACTTCCGTTGGCCTGCACGGGTCAGATGCCATGAACCCCGCGCCGGACTACTCCGCGGCCTAACGCCGCCCAGTTCAAGTAACCCATTCCAGCCCTGCCTGTCTCCATCTGGCCTCCTCCACGGTCGAGACAGGCAGGCTCCCCTCATTCAACGGAGACTCACGTGCCGGTTACGATCACGGCGGTTGTTGCGTCAGACGTTCGTTTTCCCACCTCGCTGACGCTCGACGGCTCCGATGCCATGCACGTCAGCCCCGACTACTCGGCTGCCTACGTCATCCTCCGGACCGATCACCCGGATGGTCTCGAGGGCCACGGTCTGACCTTCACCAGCGGCCGGGGCAATGAGCTGTGCGTTGCCGCGATCGAGGCGCTCGCCCCGCTGGTAGTTGGACGCACCCTGGAATCATTTACCGCCGACCTCGGAGCGTTCTGGTCGCACATCGTGGGCGACAGCCAGTTGCGCTGGGTCGGGCCCGAGAAGGGCGTCATCCACCTGGCAACGGCGGCCGTGGTCAACGCGGTCTGGGACCTGTATGCCAAGACCCAGGGCAAGCCGCTCTGGAAGCTCATTGCAGACATGACCCCCGAAGAGCTGGTCCGGTGCGTCCCGTTCCGCTACATCAGCGATGCCCTGACGCCCGACGAGGCCCTCGCCATCCTGCGCCGGAACGCGCCCACCAAGCATCTGCGCGAGGCCGAGATGCTGGCCTCGGGCTATCCCGCCTACACCACCTCGACCGGCTGGCTGGGCTATCCCGACGAAAAGGTCCGCCGGCTGTGCCGCGAAGGCGTGGCCGCCGGCTGGACCCACTTCAAGATCAAGGTCGGGCGTGATCTCGAGGAAGACCTGCGCCGGGTCGGGATCGTCCGCGAGGAGATCGGGCCCGACCGGATCCTGATGGTCGACGCCAACCAGGTCTGGGACGTCGATCAGGCGATCGCCTGGATGGAGCGCCTGGCGCCGTTCAAGCCGTGGTGGATCGAAGAACCCACGAGCCCGGACGACAT
This sequence comes from Candidatus Limnocylindrales bacterium, assembly GCA_038220425.1. GTDB lineage: Bacteria > Chloroflexota > Limnocylindria > Limnocylindrales > CSP1-4 > Palsa-1033. Next base: position 4,799 of record JBBRIV010000027.1, on the reverse strand, counting down.
CCTTGGCCACGCCCGGATCGCCCGCGCCCTGGAGCCGTATGGGATCGGGGTGGCAACCGGCGAGCACTGTCACAATCGGGTCATGTTCAAGCAGTTCCTGCAGGCCGATGCGATCGCCTTCTGCCAGGTGGATTCGTGCCGCCTGGGTGGCGTCAACGAAGTCCTGGCGGTCCTCCTGATGGCCGCCAAGTTCGGGGTTCCGGTGTGTCCCCACGCCGGCGGCGTGGGCCTGTGCGAGTACGTCCAGCACCTCTCGATCATCGACTACATCGCGATCAGCGGGTCGCTCGAGAACCGGGTCGTGGAATATGTCGATCACCTCCACGAGCATTTCCTGGATCCGGTCGAGGTCAAGGCGGGCCGCTACCTGGCCCCGCTCGCCGCCGGCTATTCGATCCAGATGAAGCCCGCGTCCCTGGCTCAGTACGCCTACCCCGACGGCAGTGCGTGGCGGGCCCTGCGCGAGGTTGGCGCGGTCTAAGGTGACGGCCCTGGAGCGGATCACTGCCAGCGGAGTCGTCCCGGTGGTCCGGATCGAGCGCGCCGACGACGCAGCGCAGCTTGCCCGGACCCTGGCCGGCGCCGGCCTGCCGTGCATCGAGATCACCTTTCGGTCTGCCGCCGCGGTCGACGCGATCCGGGCCATCGCCGGCGAGGTGCCGGAGGTGCTGGTTGGCGCCGGCACGGTCGTGTCGCTGGATCAGCTCGAGCGCGCCCTGGCCGCCGGAGCACGCTTCATCGTCAGCCCGGGCCTCCAGCCGGACGTGATCCGGGCCTGCCTGGTAAGGGACATCCCGATCCTGGCCGGCGTCTACACGCCCACCGAGATCCTCCTGGCGATGGACCTGGGCTTGTCCGCAGTCAAGCTCTTTCCGGCCTCGTCGGCGGGCGGTCCGGCGTACCTGCGAGCCCTGGCCGGGCCCTTTCCGGCCATGCGCTTCGTGCCCACCGGCGGGATCGACCTGGCCGACCTGGAGGGCTACCTGCGGCTGCCCTCGGTGCTGGCCGTAGGCGGCAGCTGGATGGTCCGGTCGGAGACCCTGGCCGCCCGGGACTGGCCGGCCGTCGGGCGGTTGGCCGGCGAGGCGGCCGCCCTCGTCCAGGCAGTCCGGGGCTCGTCGGCCGGATGACCCTCGAAGTGCGTCCGTCGGCCGGCTCGCGCTGGGACCTCGTGGCGCTTGGCGAGGTGATGCTCCGACTCGATCCGGGCGACGAGCGGATTGACACGGCCCGGACCTTCCGGGCCTGGGAAGGCGGCGGCGAATACAACGTGGCCCGGGGCCTGACCCGCTGCTTCGGTGCCCAGACCACGGTCGTGACCGCCTTTGCCGACAATCCCGTCGGTCGGCTGATCGAGGACCTGGTCCGCCAGGGTGGGGTCGACCGATCACACCTGCGTTGGGTGGCCTATGACGGAATCGGCCGGACGGTCCGCAATGGGCTCAACTTCACGGAGCGCGGCTTCGGCGTTCGGGCCGCGGTGGGCAGCTCTGACCGGGCCAACACGGCCGCGTCGCAACTCAAGGCCGGCGACGTGGACTGGGCGGCGATCTTCGGCGAGGAGGGTGCCCGCTGGCTGCATACCGGCGGGATCTTCGCGGCGCTGTCCGATACCACCCCAGGCGTCGTGGCCGAGGCAATCGAGGCGGCCCACCGCCACGGCACGGTTGTCTCGTTCGACCTGAACTATCGCGATTCGTTGTGGCGCGGTCGGGGCGGTGGCGCGGCCGCCCAGCAGGTCCTGGCCGGACTCGTCAGCACGGTCGACGTCTTGATCGGCAACGAGGAGGACTTCGGGGCGGCGCTGGGGATCGAGGGGGCCGGCAGCAGCGGGTCGTTCGACGAGCTGGATCCGGCCGCCTATGGGGCCCTGCTGGCGGCCACGGCGGCGCGCTTCCCGAACCTGAAGGCGATTGCGGTCACCCTGAGAGTGGCCCGGACCGCCAGCCGGAATGACTGGGGCGCCCTGCTCTGGGCGGACGGCGCGGTGCATGCCGCGACCACCCGGCCCGACCTGGACATCCTCGATCGAATCGGTGGCGGCGATTCATTCGCGTCCGGGTTGATCTACGGCTACCTCGCGGGCCATCCACCGGCGGTTGCCGTGGAATACGGCGCCGCCCATGGCGCACTTGCCATGACCACGCCCGGTGATACCTCGATGGCGACCCTCGCCGAGGTCGAGGCGCTGATGGCCGGCGCCGGCGCACGGGTCCGCCGGTGAGCCGACCTGTCCTCGTCCTGACGGCGGCCGAGGAGTTTGCGATCGAGCAGCGCGAGCCGATCGAGCCCGCTGACGGCCAGGTCGCGGTCGATGTCGGCTGGGTGGGCCTGTGCGGGACGGACCTGCATATCATCGAAGGGTCCCACCCCCGGGCCCGGTTCCCGCTGGTCCTGGGCCACGAGCTGGTGGGCCGTGCCCTGGCTGGCCCGCTGGCCGGCCGGATGGTGGTGGTCGATCCCCTGATTGCCTGCGGCACGTGCGCTGCCTGCCAGCTGGGTGAGCGCCACGTGTGCGCCAACCTGCGCCTGATCGGGATCGATCGGGATGGTGGCCTGGGCGGCCGGGTCGTGCTTGACCCGGACCGCTTGCACGCCGTCCCGGACGGCCTCGACCCGATCGTCGCCGCGCTGGCCGAGCCCCTCGCGGTGGCCGTCCATGCCACCCGGCGGGCCGGCGTCAGCCCGGGCGATAAGGTCGTGATCATGGGTGCCGGCCCGATCGGCCTGCTCCTGGCCTTCGCCGTCCGGCGGGCCGGCGCGACCACGATCGTGATCGGCGAGCCCGCCCCGGCCCGCCGCGCATTTGCCCGGGCGGCGGGCTTCGACACCCTCGACCCGGCGGACCCGCTTGCCGATCTCGAGCGCCGGACCTCGGGCTGGCTGGCCGATGTCGCCTTCGACGCGGCCGCGGTGCCGGCCGTGGCCGCCCTCCTGCCCCGGCTGGTGCGCCCGGCGGGCCGGATCAGCCTGGTCGGGACGTACAGCCGGCCGGTGGAGCTGGACCTCCAGGCGGTCCTGTTCCGGGAGCTGACCCTGGTCGGAAACCGGGTCTACCAGCCCGCTGACATCGACAGCGCGCTGGCCATCCTGGCCGACGACCCGGCCGGCTTCAGGCCCCTGATCAGCGACATCGTCGCCCTTGACCAGGCGCCCGCCGCGATCGCCCGGCTGCGCGCCGGCGATGGCGTGAAGTACCTCGTCGCAACGGGCCCGGCCTGATGCTCGCGCTGGTCAAGACGGAGCGCGGCGTGGGTCATCTCCGGCTGGAGGAGCGGCCCGATCCCGTCCCGGCTCCGGGCTGGGTATCGATCAGCGTCCGCTACGCCGGGATCTGCGGGACCGATCTGCACATCGTCGCCGACGAGTTCCCGTACTGGCCGCCGGTGATCCTTGGCCACGAATTTTTTGGCACTGTGGCCGCCCTGGGAGATGGCGTCGATGGTGGCTGGCTGGGCGCCCGGGTCGTCAGTGAACCGCATTCCCTGGCCTGTGGCACCTGTCACCTGTGCCGGCGCGGCTTCGCCGAGCTGTGTGCCAGCAAACGCTCGCCGGGCTGGGGGATCGACGGCGCCTTTGCCGGTTCGCTGACGATGCCCGTCCACCTGCTCCACCGGATCCCGGACGGGCTGTCCGATCGCGTCGCGGCCCTGGCTGAGCCGATGGCCGTATCGGTCACGGCCCTGAATCGGGGCCGGGTGGACGCTGGAGACACCGTCCTGATCGTCGGCCCGGGACCAGTCGGGATCCTGCTCGCGGCGGGAGCCCTGGCGATGGGCGCGGCCCATGTCGTGGTGGCCGGCCGGCACGACTCAGACCGTCTGCGCTTCGCCGCCACGCTGGGCGCCCGGACCGCCGTCGGCGATGCGGCCCTCGAGTTGGTGCGCGACCTGACGGCCGGCCGCGGGGCCGATCTCGTGGTGGACGCAACCGGCTCGGCGGAGGCGATTGGCCAGGCCCTGGCGGCTGTCCGCCGGCGTGGCCGGATGGTCGCGGTCGGGATGAGCGGACAACCCAGCGTGCTCGTGCCCTGGGACCTGGCGGTCACCCGCGCCGTCGACGTCGCGTTCTCGATGAGCTCGAATGGCACGGCCTGGGAACCGGCGATCACGATCCTTGAGCAGGTCCCCCGGCTCGAGGCCATGTCCACGGTCTTCCCGCTGGGTGCCTGGCAGGCCGCCCTCGCTGCGGTGGCCGATCGCTCGGTGATCAAGGCCCTGCTCGACCCCCACGCGGAGCGCGCCGGATGACCAGCCTTGGCACCATTCTCATCACCGACTGTGACCACCCCACGACCGCGATCGAGCAGGGGCTGATCCAGGCTGCCGGGTTCAGCCTGGAGGTTGCCCAATGCCGGACTGCCGACGAGGTGATCGAAGCCGCCACCAGGTCCGGTGCGCTCGGGCTGATCGTCCAGTACGCACCGATCAACGCCGCCGTGCTCCGGGCCATGCCGGCCTGCCGGGTGGTTGGTCGCTACGGTGTGGGCCTCGACACGATCGACGTGGCGACCGCCAGCCAGCTGGGGATCCGGGTCGTGAACGTCCCCGACTACTGCACCGACGAGGTGGCCGACCATGCCCTGGGCCTGATCCTGGCCCTGACCCGGGGGATCGTGGCGCTCGACCGCGGCGTCCAGCGCGGCACCTGGGACTTCCGCCTGGCCGGCCGGGTTCGCCGGCCGTCGAGCCAGCGCCTGGGCGTCGTGGGCCTCGGCCGGATCGGTTCGGCGCTGGCCCGGCGGGCCGAGGCGCTGGGCTATGACGTCGTGGGAGCAGACCCACAGGGTGCGCGCGATT